>CAMWNQ010000179.1 GCA_947175655.1 uncultured Clostridia bacterium
GTGAACTTTTTGTAAATTCAGATTTCTGCCTATTGACTTTTCTTAGCTAGACTTACATTAATATTTAATATATTCCATTGTACTTTATTGATAATGAGTTAACGATGTACTAAGTTGCTATACTGTCTATTATCTACTTCTTTGAACTATACTTGCTACTCTTTCTTTTTCTTTCATTTCCATCTTTCACCACATTACTCCTCCGAATCTTCTCAACTTGTACCGCCTCGAAAACTTCTTTTGATATTATAGCAGGATTATTTCCCGATACCAAATAATGAACCTCACTTTTACTCGATTTCAAAAGTTCAACATCACCAGTGTACTTCTCATTACTCAGCATAACATCAATAGTTCTCTTGCACCACTTCATTTTTCCTGTTGGCGAGGAAATTTTTCGCTTTTTAAGTTCCTCGATGATACCAACAACACTTTGGCCACTGAGATACAAGTCATATATCAATTTTACATTTTTAGCTTTTTCTTCATCAATTATTAAATGACCATCCTCATCATGTTTGTAGCCATAGCACTTTCTATCATAAAGTTTTGAAGTTCCTGCTGCCGCACGATATTTAATGCCCATTTTAATGTTTTCACTTCTTGATTCATTTTCGGCTTGTGCAATGGATTCCATTACAGCCACCATCAAATCACTGTCAGTATTTGCAGTATCTAAGCTATTTCCCTCAAATATCACACGAACACCTAACGCCTTTAATTGGTTAAAAGCATCTAAAACTTCAACCGTATCTCTTCCGAACCTGCTGACATCTTTCGTTATGACTATCTCCAGCTTATGTGATTTGCAATCCTCCAGCATCCGATTAAACTCTTTTCGTGATGAGCCTGTCTTGCTTGTCGCAATATCCATATAAACATCTGACAAAAGCCATTGCGGTACAGTGGCTGTTAATCTTGTCAGATGAGATACCTGGACAGTCAGGCTTTGGAGCTGCTCCATGCTGTTTGTACTTACACGACAGTAAATCCCAACACGTTTTTCCCTCTTTGGAGGGTTTGCAGGAATGTAATGAACCTTTGGATTATTTGGCATATCTTCCCACCTATCCGTTCTCGACTAATTATCATAAATTAGTTTTTCCCAGATGGTGATTAGTCTATGCATCAATCCTGTCAACCACAATAATCCTGTCTACACAACCTACCCCTAAAGTCATTCCGTCAACTCAACTATCCCTTTCGATATGTTCCCAAAGCCTTGATTTTACGGCATTTGACAGGATTATTAACATTCAAAAACCGCCCTTCAAATGCCACAAATCCCTTGAAATCAGAACCTTTCTACACACCTACTTTTCCACCCGTGACATCAACACGACGCACTCAACATGAGAAGTTCTAGGGAACATATCAACTCCCCTGACTTTAAGAACATCATAACCATTCTCTGATAATATTTTACAATCCCTTCCGGCGGTTGACGGATTACAGGAAATCATAACAACACGTTTACAACCCGATTTTATAATGGAATTCAATGTTAACTCATCACATCCCTTTCTGGGAGGATCTATTATTATAGCATCAATTTCAGATTCATTTGATTTACTTCCAAAAGCTGAAAAAATTCTACCAGCATCACCGCAAATAAAATCAGCATTAGTTATGCTATTAAGTTTTGCATTATTTTTGGCATTCTCTATAGCTTGTGGAATAATTTCAATACCTGTTATTTTTTTTGCCCTTTTTGCCATTGAAAGTCCTATAGTACCTGCACCGCAATAAAGGTCTATAATATTTTTATTATCCGGTTCAAGATAATTTTCAGCAATTTTATAGAGCTTTTCTGCCTGAGGAGTATTCACCTGATAAAACGATAATGGTGATATTTCAATTTTATTTCCGCACATTATATCAGTAATAGTATCACTGCCATAAAGCGTTATACAATTTTTTCCAGTAATAACATTGGTTTTATCGGGATTTATATTCATAATTATACTTTTTATATCCGGATATTTTTTCGTAATA
Source organism: uncultured Clostridia bacterium (assembly GCA_947175655.1). Lineage (GTDB taxonomy): Bacteria > Bacillota > Clostridia > Oscillospirales > Ruminococcaceae > Ruminococcus. Next base: position 1,996 of record CAMWNQ010000179.1, read on the forward strand.
ATACTACACATTTTTTTCAAATCATGGTTAATATCTTTTCTGGTGATTATGCAAAGCATAATTTCTTTTGTATAATATCCCTGCCTTATATATATATGACGTATTATTCCACTGTTATTTTCCTCATTATATACCGGAATTTTATTCATTTTTATATATTCAATAACATCATCAGTTATCTGCTGAAAAATATCAGGCTGAAGCATACATTTTTTTAATGGAACTACTCTGTGACTTCTTGGAGAATAAAATCCTGATACTATTTCACTATTATTTTTTGAAACCGGATACTGCACTTTATTTCTGTAACAATTCATATTCTCACTCGGTAAGAAATCTTCAAATTCAGGATTAAGTCCATTCATTCTTACAAATGCATTTTTTACAAAGTTATTTTTTATTTCACATTCAGCTTCATATGAAATATGTCTGAATGTACAGCCTCCACATTTTTTATAATATTCACAGTCTGAATCTATTCTATAATCCGAAGGTTTTATAATATCAAGAATTATTCCAAAAGCATAATTTTTCAAAACTTTGACAATTTTAAGATTTATTTCATCTCCTATTATAGCTCCGGCAACAAATACTGCCATATTCTCTATATGACATACACCATTGCCCTCATTGGTAACATCTGTAATCAGGGCTGTATGCTGCTGATTTTTTTCAAGCATTCTTCAATTTCCTCCTTTTTTTTCATAAGCTTTTCAAAACGATTTATATATTCATATGGGAATTTATAATTATGAACCCTCTTTATTTTGCCGTCAGAAGTTACAAGCTTTGTTGATGAGGCACACCCTGCCCCTAATATAGTCTGGGATTCATCCATTATATATATATTATAAAGATTCTCAAATCCTTTTTTTGAATATCCAACATTCTCAAGATTATCCAAAGTATTTTTCTGACGATAAAGATAATATGGATTATAATCATTTGCAATAAGTTTATCTATACTATAATCAACCATTTCGGAAACATCACTTTTCATATAATGACTTCCATTTGCAAACAGACTTCCTGAACGTTTTAATGTCAGAGTGTGAACTGTAATATTTTCCGGCATAAGTGATATTGTCTTATCAAGTGATTTTTTAAAACTTTCTGATGTTTCATAAGGAAGTCCAGCAATCAAATCCATATTTATATTTGAAAATCCTATTTTTCGAGCGATTTCATATACTTTAACCGTATCTTCTCCGGTATGAAGTCTTCCTATTTTTTTAAGTATTTCATTATTAAAAGTCTGCGGATTAACTGATATTCTGTCAGCTCCATATTCTTTTATAACCCTAAGCTTTTCTTCTGTTATGGTATCTGCACGTCCTGCCTCATAGTTATATTCTCTTACATTGGTCATATCAAAATTATCGGAAACTGTTTTCATAACTCTTTCAATATCATAAGCTGATATTGATGTAGGAGTTCCTCCGCCGAAATATATTGTATCTACT
>CAMWNQ010000180.1 GCA_947175655.1 uncultured Clostridia bacterium
AGCTATCACTATATTTATAATTCCTGCATAAAAAACTGCTTCTATATCTAAATTATACAAAAAGAAAATTAAAGCAAATACGAAAGAAAATATAAAATATGATATTATTACATAACGACATCGATGGAGATATTTTAAAAAAAGTTTCATATTTTTAATTCCTCTGATTTATTTTTACTCTATTATATATCCTGAACCAACCTTGGTTTTAATAAAATTAATCAGACCTATGGATTCAAGCTTTTTTCGCAGACGTGTTACATTTACTGTAAGAGTATTTTCTTCAATATAACAGTCAATCTGCCATAATTTAGTCATAAGAGTATCGCGACTTACTACTTTCCCTTTATTTTCCATTAAAGTTTGCATTATTCTGAAATCATTCTTTGTAAGTTCAAGCTTATTATCATTATATATCAAAGTTGTGTCGTTTAAATTCAATATAACACCATTATGCTCCAATACTGGTATTTTGCTTCCCATATCATAAGTTCTTCTCAAAAGAGCCTGAACTTTTGCTGTCATTACATTTAAATCAAGAGGCTTTGCAATAAAATCATCTCCGCCCATATTCATAGCCATTACTATATTCATATTGTCAGATGCTGATGATATAAAAACTATTGGTACTTCTGAAATCTTTCTTATTTCCTGACACCAGTGATAACCATTAAAAAATGGAAGCATAATGTCAAGCAGTACAATATGGGGATCAAATTCTGTAAATTCCCCCAGAATATTATTAAAATTTTCTGTACATTTTACTTCATATCCCCAACTTTCAAGATGTTTTTTTATAAGTGATGACATCGTAAAATCATCTTCTACTATGCTTATTTTATATTTATACATTTATGTTTTCTCCTGTTTTACTTTTTAAATAAATTTTGGGCAGTCTTAAAATAAAACTGCCCTCATTTTTATAGATTAAAATTCTGTAATGATTTTTGCAAGATACTGCTGTATTGTAAGAGCATCATCTGCTGTTATTCCATTTCCTGTAGAATGAACATCACTATTTATAATTCCCTGTTCAGTAAGACGGTTAGTCTCAGGATTTCCTACATATGAAGCAACTGCTACAACGTCTGCTACATCTACTAAACCGTCTTCATTAGCATCACCCTTCAAATTTTCTACAGGGGTACTACCTGCCATTTCAGTAAATGAAAGTAAATATGTGAGCGGAGAATTCCAGTAGATAGTAATTTCATTTGTTGAATAGCTTTCTGAATGGTCGACATAGCATTTCGCAGCAGGTACGCCTGCTAAATATGCTTTTGCTGCACTGTCTTCAAGTCCGGAATTGACTCCGCCGACAAGCATTCCTTTCATTGCCTGATTTTTTGCCATTGACGGACGATGATGCGGATTTTCAGGTGACACAGTTCCAAATCCCGTTACATAACATACACCGTTCGGATTGTTTCCGAGAAGATAGTTAAGATTTGATTTTGCGTGTTCTTTATATTCTGGATTATCTGAAAGCTGTCCAGCAAGTCCAAGTACTACTCCTGCATTTGCAATAGTCATATTACTGCCCCAATTGTATTTCGATACTGCAACGTTATAAGGACTATAATATGTAGCCTTTGAAAAGTCATCAGCTCTTTTTAAGAATTTTGTTTTAACGCTTGTATATAATTCTGAATCCTTGTCAATGTCTTTCATTGTTAGAATAGCAATATTTCCATAATCTCCAACTGTACTCCAGTCAAGACCGGATTGATATGAATAACTTTCAAAAGCAGTAAGATATTTTTCTTCTTTTGTTGCACGGTACATCTGTGCTGCTGCCCAGTAACGTTCATCTATATCCTTTGTATCTTCATAAGAACCAGTTGTAATATCTTCAGGGTCTTTAAATATCATTTGCGGATTGTCTTCAAGAAATTCCCACGCTTTTTTTGCGGCATCAAGACAGGTTTCAGCAAAATCCTTGTCTATATCAAGATAAAATTCATATGCCATTGCCATTGAAGCACAGAAATCTGCTGTTGCCGTTGTTGAAACTGGTGTTACTATCAGTTCATCTTTTTCCATTTCAGGCATTATATATCCTGGGAAGCTCTCACAGGATACCTTATGATATACTCCGCCTGTTTCGGACTGCATTTTAAGCATCCATTCAAGTTCATATCTTACTTCATCAAGAATATCAGGTACTCCGTTATTACTCTCCGGAATTCCTATGTTATCGCTGTAAATTTCCGGATTTGCATCATATGCATAGAGTAAATCAGCAACGGATTTAGCTGCTGGAACAATATATCTTCCATAATCTCCGGCATCGTGCCAACCTCCACTAACATCAATCTTATCTTTAGTTCCATAGATTGTAGCTTCAGTATTATGGCAGGCTTTATGTCCGAATACTTCATCTTCAACATCTGTACCACATCTCTGGAGATAAAGCATTTTTACAGAATCATCAATAAGATTGCTATAAATATTTTCTCCTATTTCAAAAGTATATGAATCATCAAGACCCTCACACTTAATATAATATCTTCCGGCTTCCTTGACTTCTGAAAAATCACCTATACAGTCAAATTCATTTGCTATGAGATTCTGTGAATTATTTCTTATACTTAAAACGCCTTTATATGCAACTTCTTCGGTATCAGCATTTATTACAGAAAATTCTTTTTCATCAATACCGACATACTGTATAAATTCAGGAATATTTTTAAATACAGCTGTCTTTTTTGCATCAGGTGCATACCCTATCTGATTTGTCACTATTGACGGTTCATATGCCCTGAATTCAGAATAATCAACTTCACTGTCATCTACAAGTTCGAGTACAACATTATCAAGATATATTGTATGCTCGCCAAGTTCAACACCTTCTTGTTTTCCGCAGTTGAAAACAAATTTTGACATTATATCGCTGTCATATTCCATTGTGAATGTATAATCCACTTTCTGTGGTTCGCTGGTAAGGTCAAGTCCCTTCCAAGTGTATGCTGTATATTTACCACCGTTCTGCTGTATCATAGCTTCAACACTTCTATCAACATCTGATGAAATTTCATAGCTAATATGATACACACCATTTTTATAAAGAGGTACTATATCATAATACATTTGTACTGCATAGTTAAGCTTTCCGACCGATGTTATATGCATTGCGAGTCTTCCATCATCTGTTGAAAGCGTAGCACTTCCACCACTTTCTTTATATATTCCCCAGCCTGAAGTTCCTGATTCAAAAGTAGAATTGCTTATTATATTATCTGATGCTTTTGAAACAAGAACCGGTGCTGATATTACTGATGGAATCATCATACAAACAGTAAAGGCTGATATTACCTTTTTAAGATATTTTTTGTCTTTTTTCATAATTCTAAGCTCCTTATTTTAATTTTCTGAAATATGT
>CAMWNQ010000181.1 GCA_947175655.1 uncultured Clostridia bacterium
TCTTAATTCTTAATTATTTATACACCCTTGCACCAAAAAGTCCTGAACCTATTCTGACAAGGGTTGAACCGTATTTTATGGCATTAACATAATCACCAGTCATACCTACTGATAAAATGTCCATATTTATATTATCTGATTTTTTATCAGAAATGTCAAGATACAAGTCGTACATTTCTGATAAAAATTTCTCACTGTCTTCTGCCGGAGGAATAGCCATAAGTCCGCATACCCTGATGTTTTTAAATTCTCCGAGACTTTCAACAAATTCAAATGCATTTTCAGGAAGAACTCCGCTTTTACTTTCTTCTTTGCCAATGTTTACCTCGCAGAGAATATCCATAGTTTTATTATTTTCTCCGGCAAGCCTGTCTATCTCTTTTGCAAGTCTGATGCTGTCCACAGACTGTATCATACTTACGCTGTTGATTATATACTTGACTTTATTAGTCTGAAGATGACCTATTATATGAACTTCTGCGGAATTATCATAAAAATCCCTTTTTGACTGATATTCCTGTACACGGTTTTCACCAAGAAGATTAATGCCTTTTGATATGCTGTAATTCACTGCCTCATAAGGAACTGTTTTTGTTACAGCCATAAGTCTGACTTTATCTTCAGATTTCCTGTATTTAGCCAGAGCTTCATTTATATTGTACTGTATTCTCTTCAGGTTTTCATCAATATAAGAAAAATCACTCTTCATAAGCATTGTCAACATATCCTTCCACAATAATATCGTCATAAAGTGCAAGATAATCTCCTTTTTCAGATTCAGGACTGGCATTGGAAAGTACATAATCGCTTCCTTCATAGATTACATCAATCTCTCTAAAAACAACCTGTTCGCCCTGAAGAATATATACTCCCTTGCATTTTTGTCTGATTGTTTTTTCATTACCCTCTTCGTCCTCAACGGTTTTCGGCAGATATTTGAATCTTATAGCCGTTCTTGGAACTTTAAGACCATTATAAACACCTTTTACTATTTTTGTTCTTTCACATCTGTGCTGAACCAAATCATAATTAAACTCGTCACTCACTAAAACTATAATACTTTCCGCTGGATTTCCCTCATCACGTATATCAAGAACAGAAGCACTGTATTCATAAGGAGCGGATTCTATTTTAAGTTTTACTTTCTGTCCTGCTTCATAAGTCTTATTTGTATTGTCAACAATTCCGGCAATATACCACTCATAATCATCAAGAATTTTTCCGATACTGTTTCCGTCTTCAATCTTATTATTTGTCACCGATTTAAGATACTCAACAGTAAGTTCATTTATTGTAGATTTTTTCAGAGTATTTTCATATCCGTCACAATAGCTTACAAAATATGAAGTTTTCTGAGCCGGTATGATATCTTCAGGTTTTGATACCTCAAGTTTAAGCTTGTTTATCTGAGATGTTATATCAGCAATTCTGTCCGCAAAATTTACTTCTGAATCAGTTATAAGCTGATATGTACTTATATAGATAAGAAGATTTTCTTTTTTATCTTCAATCTTCTCATAATTTTTGAGGTCACGATAATATGTAAGATTCCGGTACTGTTCCTGTATAAGAACTGAAAGATTTGAAGGCTGTGCAGATTCTATTGTTCCGGGGTTCTGAATTTTCTTGAGCAGACTCAATTCTTCTTCAAGATTCTGTATCTGACGGTTTATCTGTATCTGTTCAGCAGATGAATATATTTCGGCAATAACTGAATCTTTTCCAAGTCTTCCGCCGTCCGGAACATTATAACTCACTGCACCTTTTCCGTTATATGTAATAACTGTTTCATCTCTTATAAAAACGCCATTGACTATTTCAGAATCAACTGACTCTTTCATCAACGCACTTTCTGTCTTGTAATCTCTATTTCCGTTATTATAAAATACACTTCCGAAAACTATAAAGAACATAACAAGTACAATAATATGAAGCAGAGTTTGTACAGCACTTTTTTTTATTTTCATAAAATCAGCTGTTCTTATTCTGCCTTTTCAGCGGAATCAAGAACAGATACAATCTTAAAAGGTACAACTGTAGACATAGCGTGTTTATAAACAAGCTGTTGTTTTCCTTCGCTTTCAAGAATAACTACATAGCTGTCAAAACCCTTTACAGTACCTTTGAACTGAAAACCATTTGTAAGAAAAATAGTAACAGGAATTCTTTCCTTTCTGCACTGATTAAGGAATACGTCCTGCAAATTCATAATTTTGTTCATACACTTTCTCCCATTTCTAAAATAAATTTGATATGCAATATATATATAAATATGCATAATATATTATATCACATAATTTTTCATTTGACTATAGCTTTCGGCAAATTTGTGAAATTTTTCTTTTTTCATTAAATTCGTCAAGCATAAACCAGTTAATTTTTTCATTTCTTCTAAACCACGTGAGCTGACGCTTGGCATAATGACGTGTTTCCTGTTTAATTTTATCTATGCAGTCTTCAAGGGATTGTGTTTTTTCAAAATATGGCAGAAGTTCCTTATACCCGATTGCATTTGATGCAGTCTTCATTTTCCCGCTTTCAAGATATAGATTTCCTACTTCCTCAACAAGTCCTTTCTGAACCATAATATCAACACGTCTGTTGATACGGTCATATAATATATCTCTACTGCTGTAATTAAGACCTATCATCAATGCATCATATGGACTTTCTTCAAGACGGCTTTCTGCTTTAAGTTCACTTGCCTTTTTTCCGGTTGTGTGAAATACTTCCAATGCTCTTATGACTCTTACAAGATTATTAGGGTGTATATTTGATGCCGTTTCATAATCCACATTTTCAAGAAGCTTATGAAGTTCTTTATTGCCGTGTTCTTCTGCAAATCGTTCAAGACTTGTGCAATATTCCTCATCTTTTTTTGTCTCGGAAAATTTGATATTGTCAAGAAGAGAATCTATATATAATCCTGTACCGCCTACTATTATCGGAATTCTGCCTCTGGATATTATATCATTTATCTTCTGACCTGCAAGATTTACATAATCTGCTACGCTGAATGCACAATCCCTTTCAAGAAAATCAATGAGATGATGAGGTATTCCCTGCATTTCCTCCTGTGAGGGTTTTGCTGTGGCAATATCCATACCCTTATAAATCTGCATCGAATCCGCTGAAACTATTTCACCATCAAATTCCTTTGCAAGCATTATTCCTATATCAGTTTTTCCTGATGCTGTAGGTCCTACTACTGCTATAACTTTTTTCTTCAATATATCACAACCTTATTTATAATACATAATTAATAATTATGAATTATGCATTATTAACTCTTAACTATTAAACGTCTCGCCTCGTGAGTTTCACGGTCAGCAAATCTGGTCGGCAGAGGTATATGGCTATCCTTTTCAACAAGACTCA
>CAMWNQ010000182.1 GCA_947175655.1 uncultured Clostridia bacterium
AATGGAATGTAAGAAATGTATATAGAATGAAGGGAGGAAAAATGAAACCCAAAATAAAAAAACTCAATTCAATATCACCATTGAGCAGGAATACTATTTTGAGGAGCAGACAACCGTCGATTCAAAAGCCATTATATAACATGTCTGTCAGGATGTTTCGTATCTCTAAAGACACGCAAAAAAATTCAGAAAAATTTTTCAAAAGCTTTGAAAAAGCCATTTGGCAGAATGTATATAAGATGAAAGGAGAGAGGAAATTCCGAAGACGGAAAATACAATTCCTTTTTGGTCCAGCATATAAGACGGAGAAAATTTTAGGAGGTGAGAAATATATTTTCTCCTATTACCATAAAAGAAAAATTGTTGGAGGTGACAATACATATGGATGTACCAAAATAGCTACAGAAAAACACAGGTGCAGACAACGTTGCCAAGATGCAGTACTGGTCGATTGATGCAACCACAAACTGCGGAATGAAAATATAACATCTGAAAGTCTGCCGGACAAATCAACCATATGTTGTGGAAATAGAAGATGGTACTGGTGAAACAACCATTTTCTCCTACACCATCATATAAACCTGATGTAAACTCTTATCGAAAGTAGATGCTTTATAAAGAGTAAAAGAATACATCAATTATAAATAATCGATATTCAAATTAAAAAAATTATTATGTCTATTAGGAGGATTTTTTTATGAAAAAGTTTATTGCTATTGCTGCCACAGCTCTTACAATGTGTACAATGGTTACAGCACCCGCTATAGTCAACAAGGACAGCAACATTTCATCATCAAATGCGATCATTCAGTCAATCTCTTCATATGCAGCAGGATATTCCACTGGAACATATCAGGTAAACACAAGTTCTGGTGTCAATGTCAGATCCGGTGCCGGATCGGGTTATTCAAAGCTGGGGGCTGCAACAAACGGCACTCAGTTCAAAGTTACTAAGGTCAGCGGCGATTGGGGCTACGGCACCATTAAGTGTACCAATGGAAATAAGACCGGATGGGTCTGCTTGACGTACACTAAGCTCATTAGTGCTGATACGTCAGCAAGTAAGTATAAGACGGGAACATTCAAGGTTAATACAAGTGAAGGTGTCAACGTGAGGTCCGGTGCAGGCACAGGATATTCCAAGGTAGGTGCAGCAACGAACGGTACACAGTTCAATGTCACCAAGGTCAGCGGTGACTGGGGCTATACAAATTCTATTAAGTGTACTAATGGCACAAAAAGCGGTTGGGTGTGCTTAACGTATGCAAAATCCGTTTCACCTGATAACAATAACTCATCGTCCAATACTAACAACAATTCGTCATCTAACGGAAAGGTTTCATTAAATGTTCCGTATTACAGTCAGGGCGATTCGAGATGGAAGAATGTTGCTCTTGGAAAAACTGATACAATCGGTCGTTCAGGTTGTATTGTTACTTCCATTGCTATGGCATACAGTTATAATCAGCATTCAACAGTTTATCCAGATGCAGTTAAGAAAAAACTTTCATTTACTAACAGCGGTGATATTTACTGGAGCAGTGTATCAAACTGCGGAATGAAGAGCTATTCAAAAGGCGGGGTTTCGATTAATCAGAGCATTATGAATGAGATATACAATAAGCTGAAATCAGGAAAGCCCGTTGTTATGTGGTGTACAAACTCCAATGGTAAAGCACACGCTGTATGTATAACAGGCTATAACGGCAGTACAAGCAGTTTCTCAGCTTCAAACTTCACGATAAAAGATCCGGGTTGGGGAAGAACAAATTTACAGCAGCACTTGAATTATGTTAATAAGGTGCAGTATCTCATATATTGATTTAATATCAGACAAAATCTCTGTTGTCCACTCCTAGCCAAATATGAATTCCGCCGAGGAACTCGCAGAACGTTCCGGCAGAAGAACAAAAACGGTAATACAAATGGGGCTAACTCACAACAACGTTGAATCTAATTCTGTAATTACATACAAAAATCATGGCACAGAATGATACAGGAGAGGCAATAATCTCTATAAATAGAAAATAAAATATTGAAAATCTGTAATTCGGAAGTGTGTAAAAAGTAAAGGGAGAGGAAAGGAGGTGCAACAGAAACTCTCCCTATGTTTCAAAAGAGCAAATAGGCATTGTTCCGCTGTACGAACATATTATCTGATTGTTCTTTTAAAAAATCTGTCGATGAATATCTCGAAAAATCGCAGAAAAACTATCCTTTTAGGATAAAAAGCCCTTAATATCTGATGATTTTGCCTCTTTTTTTCTGTTGATGATTTACTTCATGGATAGTGCAGGTCAGAAGTGAGCAATATCGCATTTCTGAAATTGGTTAAAAATTCATCGACAGAAATTTTGGGGTTGACAAAGGGACATATCTGTGATATACTATGAATAACAACGAATTTACTGTTGTAACACCTTACCATTACGGGATTGAAACCCTGTTATGTAGTCAAAGGTCCGCCCCCATCTTTCGTTGTGTAAGACATTACCTTTGAGGGATTGATACTTCAACTTTGCTACCTCTGCTGCATATGCCTTGTCAGGCATGTAAAACCTTACCTTTGTGGGATTGATACAGAAAACTCCTTATCGCATGTTCCGTTGTTAATATAACGAATCCGTAAAACCTTACCTTTGAGGGATTGATACTTAATAATTTTTGAGAAAATATTTTTTAACATGTAGAACCTTACCTTTGAGGAATTGATACTAGTGGTAATCCCAACATAAATATCCGTCATCGCTTATGTCTATAACAGTAAAACCTTACCTTTGAGGGATTGATACTAAAGATTAATGAGGACACGGCATACAATTAAGACCTTACCATTACGGAATTGAAACGTTCATACAGTGGTCAGTTCTTAAAACACGATAGTAAGACCTTACCATTATAGAATTGAAACATTTACGTCCGATTTAGTGCATCTTCCAGAGTCTCTATCAAGCAAGACCTTACCATTACGGGATTGAAACACAATTCCTTCCAAAAGCTTTGAATAATAGCTTCTAGTAACACCTTACCATTACGGGATTGAAAAAAGAAAAGCGGTACTCATTACAGCGAATGAGTACCGCTTTAAACAAAATATATACTTTTTTATCAGTTGAAAAAATGTAGTTTTCAGTTATTTATAACTTTTGTTGAAAATTAATATAGTATTTGTGTAAAGCTCGTGGGAATGAATATCCTGTGAGCTTTTTTGTTTTATAAAAATTCATTGAAATATTCGATATAACAAATGTATATACTGAAAGGAAAAACTGATAAAAAATTGCAGGTAGCATAGATAAATAGTTAAAAAATAAAAATATATATTTTTTTTGAAAAATATT
>CAMWNQ010000183.1 GCA_947175655.1 uncultured Clostridia bacterium
TTCCTTTTGATTTATGTTTGATGATTTCTTTCTTGTTTGATTTACACTTTATTCTTATTTAAGTAAATAAAAAAAATTTTGGAAATCGCTTGACAAACCGTTAATTTTATGATATAATGATTACGTTGAGAATTAAGAGCACCATTAGCTCAGTTGGTAGAGCAACTGACTCTTAATCAGTGGGTCCTGGGTTCGAGTCCCCGATGGTGCACCAGTAACGGCCCGTTGGTCAAGCGGTTAAGACTCCGCCCTCTCACGGCGGCAACACCAGTTCGAGTCTGGTACGGGTCACCAAGATTTTTTTAGTCGGTGTTTATAGCTATGAGGTCACACCCGTTCTCATTCCGAACACGGAAGTTAAGCTCATATGCGTTGAAAATACTTGGCTGGCGACGGCCTGGGAAAATAGAACAATGCCGGCATATATTCCTCAATAGCTCAGTCGGTAGAGCATGCGGCTGTTAACCGCAGGGTCGTTGGTTCGAGTCCAACTTGGGGAGCCAATTATAAAGAGTCTGATTTAATCAGACTCTTTTTTATTTTATAATGTTTTTAAAATACTAAAAAATAAGTTTATATATTGAATATTACGACATAAAACCGTACCTCTGCCGTAAAAAGGTTTTCTTTGATTTATTATAATTTAAAAAATGAAATCTTTTATTTTGCTTTGCTTTAAACTAAATACTAATAACATAATAAAAAAACTTATAACGGAAAACCTAAACATTGAACAGATATGTTGTAAAGGAGGTCTGAAAAAATTTTATTAATGTATAAATCAAACGGAAAAAACATTACAAATCTATTTCAAGTTCCATAGTGTTATTGATATAATCGAGAGCTGTCTGTGCTTTTGAAAGTTCATTTGAAACATTTATATAATCTTCATTAATGATTTTTATATCATAATTAGTATACTTATAATCAATTATATTACTTCCACTATAATCCGGAATTCTTGATTTAGGAAGAACGTTTTTCATATTTGAAAGTTTTTTCCAGCGTTTTGTAAGCTGTGGAAGATAAATAAGCATTTCGTCAATAGTCATATTAAATTCAGGAATAATCGTTGTTGAATTAAAAACGTTTAAACGATGTTTTAATTTTCTGATTTTAGTTTCTACTTCGATTTGCTGATTCTGCATTGATTTATAATCATATTCTGGTCTAACAGCTTCAATGTCTTCATTTATTGAAGCTATAAAAGTATCTGCAATTGCTTCATGAGATTGTAATGCATTAAGTTTATCATTAAGCTGTCTGAGTAATTTTGCAACTTGTGCTGATGTCATTTTCATAACTTGTTCCTCCTTGGATTATTGTACTTTTGCACCATCTACAGACAAAACAGTACCTGAAATATAACTTGCTAAATCACTTGCAAGGAAAAGAAATGCATTTGCAACTTCTTGAGGTTCTCCCATACGTCCCATAGGTATTGTCGATGAGACTCTTTCAACCATTTCTTGTGGAAGAGATGCAACCATATCAGTTCTTGTAACTCCTGGAGCAACTGCATTTACTCTAATATTGAATTTGCCGAGTTCTCTTGAAAGACTCTTGGTAAGTCCGTTTACAGCAAATTTTGAAGTTGGATATCCTACACCGCTTTCCTGTCCGTAAAAACTTACCATTGAACTTGTATTTATTATACAACCGCCATTATTTTCTTTAAAAATGGGTACAACAGCTTTACAACCGTTGAAAACAGCAGTTACGTTCAAATCCATAATTTTTTTGAAATCATCAGGATTGTACTGTTCAATTGGTTCACGGGCAGATATGCCGGCATTATTTACCAGAATATCGATTTTTCCAAATTTTTTGTATACTTCATTTATAGAAAATTCTACTTCACTGTAATTAGAAAGATTAGGAGCGAGTCCAAGAATATTAGATTCAGGGTATGTATTCTTTAATTTAATGAGAGCATTTATAACTGTCTCCTGTTTGGAACCAAAAATTGCAACTTTAGCATTATTTTTTATAAAAGTTTCAGCAATTGCATAACCAATTCCTCGTGTTCCACCAGTAATTACAGCAACTTTATTTTTTAACATTTTTAATTCTCCTTTGATTTTATTTTGTATTATTATATCACAAAAAAAATAGCATGTCAACAGATAATTTGTGAATATTTACAAATAAATTGTTTTGAAATGTAATTATCACTCTTCAAAAAAATTGAATATTTCGATGTATATTGACAATATACAGGATTTATTGTATAATATTATACAGTAAAATATGAATTTATATAATTCAAGGAGATGCGATGAACTATATTGGCTCAAAATACTCCCTTATGGAGTTCTTAAAGAATACAATTGAGGATGTAACAGGTTATAATAACGGCGAAGGTCATACCTTTGCCGACCTTTTTGCAGGAACAGGAATTGTTGGTTCAACATATAAAGAAATAGGATATGACATAATTTCAAATGATATTCAGTATTACAGTTATGTTATTAATAAGCATTTAATTGAAAATATTCCAGTGATGGACGCTTCTATTTTTGACTACTTAAATTCTCTGGAAGGTATTGAAGGATTTATCTATAATAATTACTGTGCAGGTTCTGGAAGCGAACGAAATTATTTTACTGATATTAATGGTAAGAAGTGCGATGCCATAAGAACAGCATTAGAAGTAATGCTTAAAAAGGGGGATATTGACCAGTCAGTTTATTTTTATTTTCTTGCAAGTCTTATAAACTCTATTGATAAATATGCAAATACAGCTTCAGTTTATGGAGCTTTTTTGAAACATATAAAAAAAACTGCCCAGAAAGATTTTAAACTTGAACTTCTTCCAGTTATTTCAGGAAAAAAAGGAAAAGTTTATAATGAGGATATAAATAAACTAATAAAAAAGATTTCGGGTGACATTTTATATCTTGACCCTCCATATAATACCAGACAATACTGTGCAAATTATCATGTTCTTGAAACAATAGCAAGATATGATAGTCCTGTTTTAAGAGGTAAAACAGGACTACGTGAATATGCATCACAAAAAAGTTTGTTTTGTTCAAAAAGAACAGTTAATGATGTCTTTGAAGATTTGATTTCCAATGCAGATTTCAAGTATATATTTTTAAGTTATAATAATGAAGGCTTAATGAGTATGAATACAATTAAAAATATTATGTCCAAATACGGAAAATATACTTTTTACATACAAAATTATCGCCGTTTTAAAGCGGATAGTGATAAAAACCGTCAGATTTCATCCAGCACTACTAAAGAATACATTCATTGTCTTATAAAAGATTTATAAAATATTAAAAACTGAACCGTCCGCCCAAGAAAAAAGTGTAAATAAA
>CAMWNQ010000184.1 GCA_947175655.1 uncultured Clostridia bacterium
ATATATATTATATATATATTTTAAATACTGATGAATATTATACTGATTTTCTTATAAATACTCTTATAGAGACTCTTTGGAAAACTCCTCTTATTATAATATTTTCTCTTTTTATAGCAGTTATATTAAATCAGAAATTCAGGGGCAGAGTTTTTGTGAGGGCAGTTTTTTTTCTTCCAGTAATTGTAGCATCAGGGCCTGTATATAACATCATAAGCGGAAATATTAAAAGTACCAGCAATGCAAATTCACAGTTTTCTACTCTTTTTTCATCTGATTTAATAGGTGACCTTATGCGTTTTCTTGGAGTTTATAATATTTCAGATAATACAGAAAAAATTATAGAAGCTGTTTCGGATAATATTTTTGGCATAGTCTGGAGTTCAGGAATACAGATATTAATTTTTCTCGCATCGCTTCAAAATATTCCTCAGACCGCAAGAGATGTTGCTGTTATAGAGGGTGCTGGTGAATGGGAATATTTCTGGAAAGTAACTGTTCCTTATGTATGCCCACTTTTTAAAGTAAATTTGATTTTCACTGTTATAGATATGTTTACAAATTCTGAAAATCCTGTTATGAATCGTATACTTCAAATGCAGAAAGAATGGAATTACGGAAGAGCATCAGCTATGGCTTGGATATATTTTGCAATAGTTCTTGTTTTTATTGCAGTTTCATTATTAATAATCAGAAATATTGTTAATGGTGATGACTATGACTAAAAAAATAGGTATTAAAATATGGAAAATATTCAGATTTATTATAATTTTTAGTCTTGTATTTGTTGTATTATATCCGATAACATATATGTTTAGCTGTTCTTTTAGAGAAAGTATAGATATGAATGACCCTACTGTTATTATCATTCCACGTCATTTTACTTTTAATGTTATTATTGAGACTATTGAGGCTATGGATTTGAAAAATACTCTGATAAATACTGTATTGTTAAATATAGTATGTTCTCTGATCCAGGTTTTATCATGTGCTGTTACAGGTTATGGTTTTGCCAAATTTGAATTTAAAGGTAAAAAAATACTTTTTGGCATTGTTATTATGATGATTATTGTACCTCCGCAGATAATATCTTTACCTATGTATGCAAACTTTGTTAAACTTAAACTTATTAATTCAAAACTTACTATGTATTTGCCTGCTCTTATGGCTAATGGAATACGTTCGGGTCTTATGATTTTTATATTTCGTCAGTTTTTTGCTGGTCTTCCCAGAGAACTTGAGGAAGCTTCGTATATTGATGGTTGTGGATTTTTTAAGACTTTTTTATTTGTTATTATTCCAAATTCGATTTCTGCATTTTTGACTGTATTTTTGTTTTCCATTGTTTTTTACTGGAATGATTATTATATAAGCTCGCTTTTTTTTACAAATAATCAGACAGTTTCGCTTATGCTTCATAATCTTCCGACATATCTTTCTTTAAAATTATTTAAAAATTCTGCAATAGAAACAAGTTCCCGTGAACAGATTGTATGGCTTGAAGCTGGTTGTCTTATTATGATAACTCCTATGCTTTTGATATATATTTTTTTTCAGAAATATTTTATTGAAGGTATTGAACATTCTGGTATATCAGGATAATAATATAAAAAACAGGACGGTATTGCAGATATAGCAATACCGTCTTTTATCATATTATTACTGATTTTCTTCTGATTCTAAAACTCTTACTGGCTGAAGTTGTATAGCAGTATTTATAAAGTCAGCCGGATTATAATATGAGCCATTATTTCTTATTTCAAAATGACAATGATTTCCTGTTGAATCTCCTGTAGTTCCGACTGCCGCAATTAACTGCCCTTTTGTAACAGTCTGACCCTCCACGACATAAAGACCGCTGGAATGTCCATAAAGTGTTTCATATCCGTTGAGATGGTCAATCATTACAAAATATCCATAACCTCCTGTATTCCAGCCTGCTGCAACTACTACTCCGTCAGCTGCTGCATATATATCTGTACCAGCTGGTGCTGCTATATCCATACCTTTGTGATTTCTGTCACTTCCGAAAGTATCACTTATATATCCTCCGTCAACAGGCCAGCCGAATTCTCCTGTACCAGTAAGAACTGTATCTTCACTTTCAGGTTTTGCATAATATGTGCCTATTCCTATCTGTTCAACAACCGGATTTCTTACTACTTCACTACTTAAAACTTTTCTGGATTGTTCTATTCCGTCAATATATGTAACTTCTACTTTATTATTTTTTTCTCCTCTTTGACCTTTTACCAAAAGTGAACTTCTTCCAATATTAAGTTCGTTGGTTTCTACCTCTACTGTTTCATAGTCTATGAAAGATTTTGTTTCAATCTCTTTTATGTATTGTATCGGTATGAAACTTTCAGTTTCAAGCACTTTTATGATTATTCCTTCAGTTAGTTTGTCCGGCAAATTTGGATTCAGTTCTTTCAACTGTTCTTCTGTCATATTATACTTCTGACATATTGTTACAATATAATCATTTGGCTGTACTACATAACTTGCTGTATTATAATTTTTTGCGGTGAGTTTTTTTATGGCATCATCTTCTGATATTATACTTTCTCTTAAATATATTCCTTCAACGTAATCTATACTTTTGCTATATTTCATTTCCCTTATTTCGCCTTCAGCTTTATAATTCAGAAGTAAATCGGTCATTGTATCAGTAACTTTATTTTTATCTATTACAGCACCAAGAAATTGACCATCTACATATATTCCATATGCTTTGGCAAGTTCCTGATTGGATTCTGAAAGCATCTTGTCAGCAAGCTGTTGTGAATTTATATAGCTGTCATTATCAGATATTATTTTAAGTGAGAATTTAGGAGAAAAATCAATATATTCATTATCTTCAACATATGATATTCTTTTTTGTACTTCTTTAGCTGCTTCGTCAAATTCTGATTCTTCTGATATTATTCCGAGGTTTTTTCCGTTATATTCAACACTTATGCCATATTCAAGACCCATTCCATATTTTACTACTGCTATTAAAAAGGCTGTTGAAAATATAGGAAGTATGTAATTAAATGCTGTGCAGACTATACCTTCATCTGCAAATAAATACTTTAATATGCTTTTGAAAATTTCTAATATAAATTTTAAAGTTCCCTGTTTTTTAGCTTTTTTTATGGAGCGTCCTAATTCTGCTGTAAAATTCATCTTTCTTTTGAATGGACGGAATGTAAATTTTATTATACTTAAAATTCCTTTCAGAATTTCAAGTAAAAATCCGCCTATACCAAGAAAGATTTTTGCTGTGCCTTTAATCAAGAACATTATCAGTGACTTGAAAAGTTTTATATTGATAT
>CAMWNQ010000185.1 GCA_947175655.1 uncultured Clostridia bacterium
CTCCGAGATGGTATTAGGCACAAAATTTTGTCTTATTAATGTTATTATTGTTATGCAATTCATCTCTAAAAAAGTCAATTCAAAACTTGAATCTGTTTACGGATTTTTGATATACAAATACCGCTTATGGTGCGTGCCACAAGCGGTATTGATTATTTATTAAATTACAGAAATTAGTTTAATCTACAGGTCTGATTTCAGAATAACCATTCCATGCAAATACAGGTCTCTTATCCGCATTGGCATATACATTTTCCACATTGCAGATATAAAGATAATGGTCACCGGTTTCAATAAATTCCTTTAGACTGCACTCAATAGCAACGGTACTGTGAACTGGGATTTTAATATTGCTGTTCGGAACTTCCTGTAAATCAATAGAATATTCTTTTACTTTATCGGTTGTTCTGCCAGTGGACATTCCGCATTTCATTACTTCATCAGCAATTTCTTCTGATGGCACAGAAAGAATCACTTTTTTTGTTTCTCTTACGCGTTCTCCGCTGTATGATGCTTTTGACATTGCATAAGCAATCATATTCGGATTGAATGACAGATATGTCCACCATGATACAGTTGCAAGATTAGTATTGCCGTCTGGTTTCTGGGTACATATCAGGGAAACAGGATTCGGTGATGTAAGTTTTGATGCCTGTGGAAGATTAATTTTATTCATAATAATACTCCTTTAAATTTTATCAGATAGATTTTCCAAGTTCAAAAGCAGTGTTGAGTTCAGACTTTCCTTCAATATCGCCAATGTTCATTACACCGCCACAGAGAACTTTACCTATGCTTTTCCAACCAAGATGTTTTTCAAGATTATCATACCAATATTCACTTTCCTCAAAGCCATATCCTTCAGCTGCCATAATTAGTATGCTTTCCTTTTTGGGATTACGATAATCAGGATCACATTCTGCTACTGCAAAAAGTCTGTCAAATGCACATTTCAGCTGACCACTAATTGTCCAGTAATAAAGCGGTGATGCAAGAACAATAATATCTGCTTCCTTGTAAAAAGGATATATTTTTTCCATGTCGTCTTTCTGTACGCACGGACTTTCAAGATTTTTTCCTCCGCAGAAACAACCCTTGCAACCATTAATATTCATAGAACCAAGAAAGAATTCTGTTACTGTATGTCCAATGCTTTCAGCTCCCTTTCTGAATTCAGCTGTAAGTGCTGATGTATTTCCTTTTATTCGTGGACTTCCGTTTAAAATTAAAATTTTCTTGCTCATAAAATACCTCCAGATATTTTTTAATTTAATTTTTTCGCTGTGGTTGACATTATATCAGACTTCTGATATAATTATAGCAGATAACGATAAAAAGTCAAGTACGCACATTGAAGTAATATACTTACCTTTAGTAAAGTATAGGAGGTCTTTAAAAATGAAAAAAAGATGTATCGCAAATGAAAATATTGAAAATACAGGATTCAGCTATACACTGTCTTTGATTAATGGAAAATATAAGATGACAATTCTTTATACACTGATGGAATTCGGCGTTGTCCGGTTTAACGAAATGCAGAAATATATTGGTTCAATTTCATATAAAACGTTAAGTGCTAATCTGAAAGAACTTGAAGCGGACCGTCTTATTAATCGAAAGGAATATCCGCAAATCCCACCGAAAGTTGAATACAGTTTAACAGAGCGTGGAAAATCACTCATTCCGATTCTGGATTCTATGTGTGAATGGGGATATTTGCATCGGGTATAGTTTATATATATGATTATTTACTTATCATTTTTTATTAATCAGTTCATTTCTTATTAAACATAAGTGATAAAAAATATACACCTCCAAAAGCATCTGACTTTTTGAGGTGTATATCATTTTTTTACTGTTTTTATCCTATCATTATTTTTCCTATAGGTCTTTCAAGAGGAATACGCTCTCTTTTTTCAGCAAGAACCATAATCATTGAAAGTCCGCCAATACGTCCGGTATACATCAGGAATATTATTATTATCTTTGAAGCAATACTTAATGACGGAGTCATATTCATTGAGAGTCCAACAGTGGCAATAGCAGATGATGTTTCATAAAGAACTTCACGGAGTCCAAATGGTTCTATAGCACAAATTATAAATGCTGAAAGAATTACTCCTGTTATATAAACACACACTATTGAACTGGCTTGCTTGACTATTGATGTATCAAGTCTTTTTTTAAATACAACTATATTATCATTATTTCTGGCAAGGCAGAAATTGCTTATTAAGAATACTGCAAAAGTTGTAGTTTTTATACCACCGGCAGTTGAACCCGATGAACCCCCTACAAGCATCAATATTATAGATAAAATACTTCCGGAGTTGCTAAGGCTTGATTGTTCAACAGTAAAGAATCCAGCAGTTCTGGTGGTGGCTGACTGAAAAAATGAAGATACTATCTTGCCTTTCATATCCATATCGGCAAAAGCGTGATTTTTTTCAGTAAAGAAAAATAATACTGTACCACCAAATAAAAGTATTGCTGAGGTTACAATTACGATTTTCGTATGAAGACTGTAATTTTTAAAATGATATTTATTTTGTAATAAATCATTCCACACAAGAAATCCAAGACCTCCCATAGTTATAAGAAATATGAGAGTTGCATTTACAAGAATATCGTCTGAAAATGCAGAAAAAGATGAACTTCCAAACTGCCCCATAAGGTCAAATCCGGCATTGCAGAAAGCAGATATAGAATGAAATACTGCATACCATATACCTTGCCCGACCCCCATCTGGCTACAAAATCTTAATGAAAGCAGAATTGCACCAATAAACTCAAATATAAAAGTACCTATAAAAATATTTTTAAGCAGTTTATTTATGTTGTTCATATCCATACTTCCGGCTGATTGCATAAGCAAACGTCTTTCGTGTAATGACATACTTTTTTTCATCAAAAGTGAAAACATAATAATAATAGTCATAAATCCGAGACCGCCTATCTGAATCATACAAAGTATTACTATTTGTCCGAACAGTGACCAGTGTGTATAGGTATCATAAACTGAAAGACCTGTAACACAAGTGGAACTTACAGCCGTGAAAAGACTGTTTATAAATGGAGTTGATGTTCCGTCCTTTGAGGAAACCGGAAGACTTAAAAGAACTGAGCCTATAATTATGATAACTGCAAAGCTTATTGCTATTATCTGGGTATAAGTCAGCTTTTTTTTAATAATGTTAATCATTTGTTAAAAATATATCCTTTCCTGATTTTTGAATAATATAATATTACCATAATTTTATAAGTATGTCAAATTAAATCTTTATAGTTGACAGTTTTTTTAGTTTGTATTATAA
>CAMWNQ010000186.1 GCA_947175655.1 uncultured Clostridia bacterium
ATATATATCAGATAAATAAAAGAAAATTGTTTGTATAAATAAATGGAAAAAAGTTATTTTTGCATTATAAATTATGAATGGAGAATATACATTATGAATGATAAAAAAAAGATTCTTATAGCTGGCGGAGACCTCAGACAAATTTATTGTGGTAAATATTTTTTTAAATCTTCTAATAAGTCTGAAAGATTTGATATTTATCTTGCCGGATTTGATGATAAATATATTCCAGAAAATATGAAAAAGTTTTCAGGAAATGAAATTTTTGATTTCATTGTATTTCCTGTATTGCCTCTCAAAGATGACATATATATTAATACTCCCTTTTCAAAAGATAAGATTTCTGTTGATGAAATAAAAAAATGTATGAACAGCAATACAGTTTTATTTTGTGGAAAGCCTGATAAAAAATTCATTGATTTTTTCAATGAAAATAATGTCTGTGATTATATGGAAAGAGAAGAATTAAATATACTTAATGCTGTACCAACGGCTGAAGGTGCAGTATATATTTCAATTGAAGAAATGCCTGTAACTTTAAAAAACAGCAAGATATTAATAACAGGTTTCGGAAGAATAGGAAAAGCTCTTGCTGATATTCTTAAAGGTTTTGGCTCTGATGTAACAATTATGACAAGAAGTATAGAAAGCAGAGCTTGGGCTAAAGTTATGAATCTTAAAGTATGTGAAAAATCTGATATAGATTCATCTTATAATCTGATATTCAATACAGCTCCAGCTATGATTTTTGATTATGAAATGCTTAAAAAAATTGGTTCAGATACAATACTTATTGACCTTGCTTCAAAACCGGGAGGTGTTGACTTCAAATCTGCTGGAGAACTTGGAGTAAAGGCTATATGGGCATTAGGATTGCCAGGAAAATCTGCCCCCATTACTGCCGGAGAAATAATAGCAGAAACTATTGAAGGTATTATCAAGGAAAGGGGCGATAATGAATATGACTGATTTCAGAGGTTTAAAAATAGGTTATGCTTTTACAGGTTCATTCTGTACTTTTGAAAAATCGTTTGAACAGGCGGAAATCTTAAGAAAAATGGGAGCAGAAATTATTCCGATTATGTCAGAAAACGCTTCACAGTTATCCACCCGTTTTGGAAGTGCGGAGGATAATATAAGAAAACTTGAAAATATAGCCGGCTGTAAGGTTATAAGAAATATATCTGATGCCGAACCTATAGGACCAAAAAATCTTACTGATATTATGGTTGTTTCTCCTTGTACATCAAATACGGCGGCTAAATTGGCAAACAGCATAACTGATAATACTGTTACTATGGCAGTAAAATCACATCTTAGAAGTGGCAAGCCGGTATTACTTGCAATAGCTTCCAATGATTCACTTATGGGAAGTGCCAAAAACCTTGGAATATTGTTTAATATGAAAAATTATTACTTTGTTCCTATGAAGCAAGATGACTATATCAAAAAGCCAGCATCTCTTGTAGCTGAATTTTCAATGATTCCAGAAGCGGTTGAATCAGCTATTAAAGGAATACAGCTTAGACCAATTATATACTAAATAAAAAATAATCCGCCTGTGATTTATCATCACGGCGGAGTTTTTTTCTGTTGTATGCTTTTTTATTTTCTGTTTTTCTTGTCACGGGATTTATTTCCCATACATTACGTTTTTCTTTATTGATTTTATGCTGTTCTTTTTTGGACATTTTTTCATAAGGTACAAATTTTTTCATTTTTCTAACCACCTTTTTTATTATTTATCTTCAATACCAGATTTAAAGTTATAAATTGGTTTTATAATATCATTGACTTCGACAGTATCGCCTATATTTTCTAAAATATCATCTATATTTTTATATGCCATAGGACATTCATCAAGAGTATTTGCATTGACAGAAGTTGTATATATATCTTTCATCTGCTTTTTGAATTCAGATACAGTAAATGACCTTTTTGCTTCACTTCTACCCATAATTCTTCCTGCACCGTGCGGAGCGGAATAATTCCAATCAGGATTTCCTTTTCCAGTACAGATAAGACTGCCATCACGCATATTTATGGGAATTAGAAGTTTTTCATCTTTCTGTGCAGATACAGCACCTTTTCTTAATATCATATTATCCGTATCAATATAGTTATGGATAGTAGAAAACTGTTCTATAACGTGAAGTTTCATTCCTTTTATTATTTCGTCCATCATAGCCTGACGATTAATAAGTGCGAATT
Organism: uncultured Clostridia bacterium; assembly: GCA_947175655.1. Taxonomy (GTDB): domain Bacteria; phylum Bacillota; class Clostridia; order Oscillospirales; family Ruminococcaceae; genus Ruminococcus. The sequence continues at coordinate 2,212 of CAMWNQ010000186.1, forward strand.
GCTGAACTATTTTCATATCGTGTATATATTTATCAAATAAATCACCCTGAACATATGCGAGATGTTTCGGAATACTTGTTGTTTTTGTGTTTACAAGTTTTTTGATTTCAGACTGTATATTTTTAGTTTTTCCTTCAGATTTCAGACGTGCAATAAGTTCATCAATATCAGACTGTGCGGTTTTGTTTAAAATTCTGTATGCTGTATTCTGATAATATTTAGCTACTTCAATTCCGAGATGACGTGAACCAGAGTGAATTACAATATAAATGCTTCCATCGCTGGATTTGTCAGCCTCAATAAAATGGTTGCCACCTCCGAGAGAACCAATACTTTTTTCAGCTTTGTCAAGATTTATATGTTCAATGCAAAAAAGTTTTTCAAGAGCAATTTTTTCTGCAAATCTGTGAGATTTGGTTCTTATTTCAAAACCTGAGGGTATTTTTTCATATATAAGCTTGTCAAGTTTCTGGAGTTCGATATGTTTTTCTTTTATTTTGATAGTTTCCATACCACAACCAATATCAACACCGACTATGTTAGGGACAACTTTATCTTTAATAGTCATAGTAGTTCCTATTGTGCTTCCTGAACCGGCATGAACATCAGGCATAATACGTATTTTTAAATTTTCTGAAAACTCCTGATTACAAAGAGTTATAATCTGATTAATGGCATCCTGTTCAATTTTATCAGTAAAAATTTTTGCTGAGTTATATTTTCCGTTTACTTCAAACATAAAAAAAATCCTTTCTTAAATAATATAAAAAACACCCCTGATTAATAATATCAGAAGTGCTTAAATGATAACATATATTTACTGAAAATCTGCCTGAAATCAGAAATCTTTACTGATACAAGGAGGCAAATTTTCACACTTCTTTATTATATTTTTATAATTGTATATTATTGATATGTACATGAAAATTCACCTCGCTTTCTTAATATTTTTATATTTTTAGAATTATATCACAGATTATAATATTTGTCAAGTGTTTTTAAGAATAATACACGGAAATCAATTTTCATTAAGAATCCTCAAAATCATGTTATGATCCAGTAAG
>CAMWNQ010000187.1 GCA_947175655.1 uncultured Clostridia bacterium
ATATCATATTTTTTTATACTTTTCAATATTTTTACTATTAATTATTGACTTATTTATTTTTATATGTTATAATCAGTAAAATAGAATTTTATATAATTAATTTCGGAAAGCAGGTTATTTTATTGTTCAAACATAAATATTTAAATCTGAATATGGGAATAGTTAAAGAAAATTTTGTTATATCAAAATCTGAAGATGAAAAGCTATGGAATTCACGTGGTTTTGAAAAAATCAGAAAATATCCGATATTTAATTATTTTCCGAATAAAAACGAAATAATTATGCTAGGAAAACCGTTAACTATCAAGGAATTTAAAGTTGAAAATTTTAATGGCTGTCAAATAATTGATTTTTCTACTTATATCGGTACATATGGAATGGGTGGTTCTGGCTTTGTGGGATTCAAGTTCAATTATAATGGTGAGATGCGTTGGCTTGTATATTGTATTTGGCTGGCAGGGGAGCATATCATACTTGATGACAGAATTTTGACTTGTCATCCTAAGTTTGATGATAAATATAAGCCGTATATTGATTATAACAATCCTAACTCTCTTGATAGTCTTAAAAATATTATTAAAGATTTGGCTATTAAAAATATTGATATATCTGATAATGAATTTAATATGATTTTAACTGACAGCAAATTTAATATACATACAATCAGTACGAAAAAAGAATCTGAATCTTTTCCGGAACAGGCAGGAACGGGAGTAAAACGCAAATCATTTGAAAACGGCATTATGAGTGATTACTGGCTTGTTATCTATGATAAAACAGAATTGATGGTTTAATAAAAGGAGGTTGATATTATGTCAGTTATTCAGATTAAAAATTTAACATTTGCTTATGAATCAAGTTATGATAATATTTTTGAAGATGTAAGTTTCAGTATAGACACAGACTGGAAATTAGGATTTGTAGGTCGCAACGGCAGGGGAAAAACTACATTTTTAAATCTTTTGCAAGGAAAGTATGAATACAAAGGACAAATTATTTCATCTGTAAAGTTTGATTATTTTCCATATAAAATAGCAGATAAAAACCGTATTACTGAAGATATTTTGTCAGAAATCTGTCCGCAGGCAGAAGAATGGGAGTTAATCCGTGAACTGTCAATGCTTGATGTGAATAGTGATGTTCTCTGGCGTACTTTTGATACTCTTTCAAACGGAGAACAAACAAAAATATTATTAGCAGGATTGTTTCTGAATGATAATCATTTTCTTTTAATTGATGAACCTACAAATCATCTTGACTTAAAAGCGCGCAAAACTGTATCTGAATATCTCAACAGAAAAAAGAGCTATATTTTAGTTTCACATGACAGAAATTTTATTGATACCTGTGTTGACCATATTCTGGCTATAAATAGAAATAATATAGAAGTTCAGAAAGGTAATTTTTCCTGCTGGCTTGAAAATTTTGAAAACAGACAGAATCTGGAAAAGTTAAAGAATGAGCATTTGAAAAAAGACATAAAACGTCTTGAAGCATCAGCAAAAAGAATTTCTGCATGGTCTGATAAAGTTGAAGCATCAAAAATCGGTAATGGAGTAGCCGACAGGGGATATATAAGTCACAAATCGGCAAAAATGATGAAACGTTCAAAATCAGTTGAATCACGTCGTAAAGATGCTGTTGAACAAAAATCTATGCTTATGCATAATATAGAAAATGCTGAAAATTTAAAAATCAGTCCATTGCATCATCATTCTGACATGCTTGTCAGTTTTAAAAATGTGTCACCAGTATATGACGGACAACCTGTCTGTAAACCTTTGACATTTGAAATAAAACAGGGTGAAAGAATATTTTTAAATGGTAAAAATGGAAGTGGAAAAAGCAGTATTCTGAAACTTTTAACAGGGGATTTATTATCACATACCGGCGAAATTTTAACTGCTTCCGGATTGATTGTTTCATACGTTTCTCAGGATACTTCATATCTTTACGGAAATCTTTCTGAATATGCATATAAATATAGTATTGATGAAAGTATTTTTAAAGCTTTGCTTAGAAAAATGGATTTTGAACGTGTACAGTTTGAAAAAGACATTTCAGAATTTTCCGGCGGACAGAAAAAGAAAGTCTTGATTGCAAGAAGCCTTTGTGAAAAGGCACATCTGTATATATGGGATGAACCGCTTAACTTTATTGATATATATTCAAGGAAACAAATCGAAAATTTTATCGAAGAATACTCTCCGACTCTTTTTGCCGTTGAACATGATAAGTCTTTTCAGGATACAATAAGCACCAAGATTATTAACATTTAAAATGTAGAAAGCAGGTGTATATTTATGAAACTTATAATAGAAGACGAAATTTTAAAAAACTATGAAGATGTTGAAAATAAAAAATATAAAAATTATGAAGAACTTAAAGATTTTGAAGATATTTGCATTCCTGAAAAAGTAAAGATTATCGGTGAATGTGCATTTGCTGAATGTTATACTTTAAGAAGTGTAACTTTGGGCAGAAACGTTAAAGAAATTCAGGGATATGCTTTTTCAAAATGTTGTAATTTAAAAAAAGTTTACATATCTGAAAGTGTCGAAAAAATTGAAACTATTGCATTTTATGGCTGTGCCGACTTAAAAGAAATTATTGTATCAGAAAAAAATCCATATTATTCTGATATTGATGGTGTATTATTTAACAAAGATAAGACAGAACTTATTTATTATCCTATAGCACGTGAGGGTTCATACAAAGTTCCTGAGGGCGTAGAAAGTATAGGTGAAGAGGCATTTTATAATGCATATGCCCTTACGGATATATCTTTTCCGGAAGATGCAAAATTTATCGGGGCAGATGCTTTTATATGCTGTTACCGACTGTCTGACATCACACTACCAGAAAAATTAACTTCTATAGAATCTGGCACTTTTGAAGAATGTGAAAATTTATCATCTGTTATGATAGGGGACAATATTAAAGACATATCACTTAATGCATTTTTTGGCTGTTATAATCTGGAAAATATTATTGTTTCAGAAAAAAATCCTTATTTTGCTGATGTTGATGGTGTATTGTTCAGTAAGGATAAAAAAACGCTTATTTATTATCCGTCAACTTATAAAAAGAATTATACTGTTCCTGACGGTGTAGAAGTTATTGCAGGTGGTGCTTTCCCTCATATTTTAAATAAAGTATCAATTCCTGAGAGCGTAGCCAGCATAGAATATGACGCATTAAATAAATATACGAAATCTATGTATATAGAAATACCTAAAAATAATAAAATAATAAATATA
>CAMWNQ010000188.1 GCA_947175655.1 uncultured Clostridia bacterium
CCTTTACACTTGCTGTTTTCAGCATAACGCAAAGGAGAATTTTTTTCAATAGGTTTTGTGATATTGTCGCCGAAGTTTTAACAGTTCGTCGCCTGTTCGTCGCACTTGTTATTAAAATGTAATTTATTAAAACGTCAGAATAAACATCATTAAATATTACAATCAATATCTACACTAATCTTTCTCGTAATTTGAACATCCCATATTAACAAAAAAATTTTCATAATCTTTTTTTCTCAACCGTCTTATACTTTTCATGTATATCTCCACAGTTTCAGAATCACTTTTATCATGATATTTATTTAGTTTTTCACAAAATTCCTCTGTTTCAAGCATGAGCATTGAATAATATAGTCTTTGACGAAGCCATGCTTCTTTATAAGCCGTTTTTTCATTATAGCTATTCATAATTGAAAGAAATGCCGAAAAGGTTGTAGATAAAAAGCTAAATATAAAAATAAACAGAAACATAAAAGAACGTTCCTCTTCACCAAACTTCTCTATATCATCTGATAAAAATGTAGCTGCTCCTGAAAAAACAGTGATTAATAAAGGAACTCCACATATAACATCAGAAACTTTTTTATACTTGTTTTTATGGATTGTAGCATGATTGGCTACATCAAGTATCTCTTCAATAACACCTTCAAAAAATAATTCGTCAGTGGGTTTTACAGCCCCAATATTCACTAACTCATTCCATTTGATTTTATAATATTCAAGTTTTATTGATTCTGCATTCCAGTTATTTTCCGTCTCTTTATTTTTTGAATTTTTTATTGCTAATCAAAGGTTTCAGATATAAATTCACAAAATCTTCTGCCACTTTATCTATTAATTTATCAATTGAAAATACATTAAGCAGTTCCAATTGTTCTTTTTTGCTTTCCACCTCGTTATTTGATATTACGTCTTTGGCTTTTTCAAGTATATCATTCTGCATACATATGTATAATTCTTTGTACCAGACAAATTGTGCCGGAATCATAGGTGAAAAGTCATCTGCTGAGACAAAATTATCTATATTAAAATTTTTCTTTTGCATATAATATGGGTTTAATCTTGTGTAGTTATCATATAGTTTATCCCAAAAACCGTCTTCCGATAAATCTTTCGTTTCTATTTGCCCGTTTGTATTATCCTTAACCTTGCAATTAATATTTTGAATATTTTCTGAGGCATCAAAATTAAAATGACAAATTCCTTGCAAAAATTCATCATATACAGAATCAAGATACAGATGAATAGCATATCCCAAACAAAGTGGATTATCCAGTGATAACGGATACTCTTTAAGAAATTTTTCCATATCCGGAGTTTTGAAATAGCCATTTTGATTTTTTGGATAATGAGCATTACGGTCTAACTGATTATAATTTCCGCATCCTAATTTTTTCGCTGCATCGGGTAAAATAAGCCCTGTCATAAATTGCTTTTTCCATTCGTTGTTTTGTCCATTAATTATTGCTTCTTTTGCCTCAGAGTACTTTTTTCTTCTGATTTTTTTTGAACTGAGATAAATTTTAAATTTTTCCAGAATTTCTAATCCATGTGCAATATGAATACAATAGCTTGGCATAATTATCTTCCTTTTCGTTGAAATAAATTTATATTCATAAAATATCTGAATAAAAGGATTGTTCATTTCCTATTTTACGTATTTCATTCAGCCAATCAAGTAATTCAAAACATGAATATCGTTGATTTCCGGATTCGTCTTTTTCCTGTTACAAATAAAAAAGTAAATAGGTATATTCATTCCTCAAACTTGTTGAAAAAACGCTTTTGTCATCTGTATTAATGGATACATTCATATATGGAAATGAACTGTCTCCTTTTATGTTCTTATGATAAAAATTTAAAATCGGATGTTCATTATATGTTTCAATGGTACTTATTTTCAGATTAGAAGTAGGATTACTTTCTATTGCGATACTTTTTTGGGAAATAATTTCCATAAGTTTTCTTCGAGAACAAACAATTGCATTTACAAGAAAATCAGGAATATCTATAGAAACAGATTTATCGCCCTTATCCTTTATTTTTTTATTAAAATGATATAAATAATACAAATAACAAGGTTCTAATTATTTTCTTGCTTCTGACATTCTGGTTTCAGACATACATATTCTATATTCATCATCGGGTAAAAAACTTTTTGAATAATAGCCCTGACAGTATAAATAAGGGTCATCACCTCTTAAAAGCCATGAATAAAAATATGATTCCATATCAAAGCGACATTTATCTAAGGTTTTTGGTATATCTGAATAAACATGAGACGGCAATTTTTTATTCAGACATTTTATATATTCTTCACTCAGAAAATCACTATAAATATCAAAAAAATACCTGGTGAATTCTTCTTTCAGAAAAATAAGGCATAAAACTTTATCTTCAAAATTTATATCATTCTCTTTTATAAAATAATAAAGCCATACAACATTGTCAAGCCAGACCTGTTTCGGCAATGATATACTATATCCATTCAGTTCATAATATTTTCTTGCATTTATCTCCATATAAGTAGCGTGTCCGATTCTTGACCCTGGAGCAAGTGACAAAAACAATATTGCTTCCGATATTGCTCTTAACGAATCTAAAATATCATAATTATCTTCTCCAACATGATATGTAGCTCTTAATTGCTGTAATTCTTTATTGTAATATTTTAATTTAGTATTGGAGTAATACTGTATAAATCTGAAAGTACTTCCGAACACATCAGGTCGACAATCTATCTCAGACGCACACGCATCTATTCCATGTACTCTTTGAGCTATATCATATGAATAATTTTTCATTTCAATGATACTGCGTGCCTGTGCCAGTGACCGCATTCTTGATGTATAATTCCGACATTGGTTTTCTATATTTTCAACATCTGCAATTTTAATAAAATGAAAAACATAGTAAAAATTAGAAATTTGTGGCTTAAAATCTTCCACATTATTTCTGTTGTAACATTCTATCGCTTGTGATATTGCAATATCATAATTTTTTAACATCTCAACATTTTCAGTTACATCTATACAAGGAGATATTCTCAACTCAATATTATGTATTTTCACATCATCAATGATACTGCAAATCGTGTCAACAGCAAGTTTTCTTTCCAATGAATATGACCATGGGAGAAAGAAGTCTTTTCTGTTCTGATATTCATTAAAATTAAAAAACCATTTCTACTATTATTCTGCACCATTTCATCATAAAATTGATATTTAATAGCTAAGTAAAGATACAAAAATGACTGTATC
>CAMWNQ010000189.1 GCA_947175655.1 uncultured Clostridia bacterium
ATTATATACAATAGCAATACCATTATTATATGCTATGCTTATGGGAATACTCTGCTCAATAACAAGAAAAGCAAAATGTGGTAGCTTTATAAAGGATTCTGTTATATTTAAGATTTTAAAGAAAATTTTCAATAAATTCAAGAGAATATTTATTAAAATATTTAAACGTTTCAGAGAAGAATGGAAAACAAGAATATCTGCTTCTGAGATGTTTATGCACGATACTTTTACAAAAAAATTCTTTATGCGTCTTGGAATATGTTGTTTTATAGAATTCATTATAGTATGGGCTTCAATTGATATGTATAGCTGGGGTATGATGTTTGTATGCAGTCTGTTTGTACTCGGGGTTTTTATCTTTCTTAACTTCAATGACTTAATGGAAATAAAAAAATTAAGTCAGCATATTGAAAATATGAAAAACGGTGATTATAGTCCGGTTCATGTTTCTGAAAAGGTTATTACTTACAATATGACAAATATGCTGAATAATATTTCAGACGGTATACAGAATGCCGTTGAACAGCAACTTAAATCAGAGAGAATGAAAATCGATTTGGTAACTAATGTATCACACGACCTCAAAACTCCGCTTACATCGATAATAAGCTATATAGATTTACTTTCTATGGAAGAACTTTCACCTGAAGCTTCTGACTATGTCAAAATACTTTCACAGAAATCCGAAAGTCTCAAAACAATAGTGTCTGATGTGTTTGACCTTGCAAAAGCAACAAGTAATACTGATATAAGTTTTGAAAATATTGACGCTGTTATACTTATGGGACAGGTTACGGCGGATATGTCTGACAAGATAGCAAAATACAACAGGGAAATCCGTACAGACATAAAACTTGAAACAGCTCCGATATATGCAGACGGTAAGAAACTTTACAGAGTATTCCAGAATCTCATAGACAATGCTCTTAAATACTCAATGGAAGGAACAAGAATATATCTTAAACTTTACAAACAGGATAATAATATTGTAATTGAACTTAAAAATATATCAGCTTATGAAATGAAATTCAGTCCTGACGAAATCACTGAAAGATTTACACGAGGTGATGAATCCCGTACAAGTGAGGGAAATGGTCTTGGTCTTTCAATTGCAAAGAGTTTCACGGAAGCTTGCGGAGGAATTTTTAAAATCAGAATTGATGATGATGTATTTATTGCAGAAGTAAAATTCCCTGTTACAGGCTGGAAATAAAATATAATAAAAGGCGGTTGTATTTTAGAATATGACCGCCTGAATTTTTATATACTTTTATTGTTGACAAATATATTTTTTTATGTTATCCTTTTTTGGGAGATGATTTTTTTATGAGCAATAAGAAATATCAGATGGATATGTGCAGTGGTTCTGTTCTAAAGAAAATGCTTGTTTTTGCATTGCCTTTGATGTGTTCAAGCATACTTCAGCTTTTATTCAATGCAGCTGATATTGTTGTAGTGGGAAGATTTGCAGGAGATAATTCGCTTGCAGCGGTAGGGTCAAATACTGCTCTTATAAATCTTCTTACAAATCTTTTTGTTGGGCTTTCAATAGGAGCTAATGTAACATCAGCTCATTATTATGGAGCTAAAAATTTTGAGGATTTGAAAAAAAATGTACATACGGCAATGCTTCTCAGTATTTACAGCGGAATATTTCTTACAATAGTGGGGATTGTATCAGCAAGAGAAATTCTGATGCTTATGCAGACTCCGGAAGAAATTCTTGATTTGGCTGTAAAATATCTGAGAATATATTTCCTTGGAATGACTTCTCTTATGATATATAATTTTGGCAGCGCGATACTACGTTCGATAGGCGATACAAAAAGACCGCTCTATTATCTTTTTACAGCTGGAATTATAAATGTCATTTTAAATCTTGTATTTGTCATCATATGTAAAATGGACGTTGCCGGAGTTGCTCTTGCAACAGCTATTTCCGAAACAGTATCAGCTTTTCTGATAGTCAGATGTATGATGAAAGAGAGTGAGGAAAGTGGAATACATCTTGATTTGAAATCACTTAAAATAGATGGTTCAAAGTTTAAAAAGATACTTCAGATAGGCTTACCTGCCGGAATACAGGGAGTTATATTTTCTCTTTCAAATGTAGTTATACAATCATCAGTGAATTCATTTGGAAAAGTTGTAGTTGCCGGAAATTCTGCATCATCTAATATAGAAGGATTTGTATATATGGCTATGAATTCATTCTATCAGGCAACTTTATCATTTACAAGTCAGAATGTTGGGGCAGGAAAGCGTGAAAGAATAAATAAAATACTTTTTTCAGGACAGCTCTGTGTCATAACAACAGGTATATGCCTTGGCGGACTGGTTTTGCTTTTCGGAAATCAACTTCTGGGAATATATTCATCAAGTCCGGAAGTAATAACTGCTGGTATGAAAAGACTTTCAATTGTTGTTTCAACTTATGCACTGTGCGGAATAATGGATGTTATGGTAGGTTCTCTGAGGGGTATAGGATATTCAATAGTTCCTATGATAGTATCACTTGTAGGAGCTTGCGGTTTCAGATTACTTTGGCTTGCGACGATATTCCAGATAGAACGTTTTCACATTCCGGAAGTTATATATTTATCATATCCTGTTTCATGGACTTTAACTATTATTGCGCATATAGTATGCTATATTATCATAAGAAAAAAGATGAATAAAACCTTTATAAAAAGCTAAGAGGACGGTTTAAAAACCGTCCTATTTTTTACATTTCTTCTCCTATATCTTTAAGTATATCGTTTATCTTTGAAAAGGATTCATAGCTTCTTGCACCATAATGCATATGCATATAATCATTGTCACCCATAACAATTATAACACTGTCAGGATTATCATAATACATATAGATGTTTTCAGTTATCCAGTTTTTAAGCTGAAATGGGTATTTGCTGAAAAGTTTTTGTATAGTTTTATGTTCTTCATCAGTTATATAGTAAAACCCTTCAGAACCATATTCAAAATTCCATACACTCTCGTAGATTAATACCGATTTTATAAAATCTTCAACAGATTCACTACATTTATTCCATTCCATACTCTGATTATAAGTTGCATAAACAGGAGGGTTTAATAAATTTAAATCCTGTTCCAGAATAGCAGCATAACAAACTCCTTGATTTTCATTTAAAATTATCATCTCTTTTTTATCGTTAAGCCATTTCCATTTTTGATAATGTTCAGGAAGTATCCAGAGGTTTGAAATATTATATATATCTGGGATTTTTATATAC
>CAMWNQ010000190.1 GCA_947175655.1 uncultured Clostridia bacterium
CCTGACGACTATTATAGTATATCACATCTTTTTGAAAATGTCAAGCCTTTTTTGAAAAAAATTTCAGATTTTTTTTATTTTTTTGGAGATTTTTTAAATAACAACGATATACCGTAAAAAATCACTTAAATTTTTTTTGATGTTTTCTTAATTCTCTGAAAAAATCTGATAAAATTTCTGAACATTCCTGTTGCATAATGCCTATAGTGATATTTGGCTTATGATTATATGGATATTCAAACATATTTTGTACTGATAAAGCAGAGCCACTTTTGTAATCATATGCTCCGAAATAAACATCATCTATTCTTGCATTTATTATAGCTCCACAACACATAGGACAGGGTTCAAGTGTTACATATAATGCACAGTCTGGAAGTCTCCAGCCGCCAAGTGTGTTGCAGGCATTGTTTATAGCAATAATTTCAGCGTGAGCAAGAGCATTTTTTTCAGTTTCCCTTAAATTATATCCTTCTCCTATTATTTCACCTGTACTTTTTTTTACAATCACTGCACCAACTGGAACTTCTCCAAGATTGAATGCAATTTTCGCAAGTTCAATAGCACGTTTCATATATATGCACATAAAAATCTCCTTATAATATTAATTAAAGTAAAATTCCGGAATAGTACAGGTGAAATTATTAATCAGGGTATAGCCAGTAAATATAAGTAACAGTTTTTCTCTCATTGAAAATCATATTTTTTAAATTAATATATCTGAAATCATTATTATAATACAAAGAAAAATTACTGTTAAAGATGGAATGCTATTAAAAACAGTCATTATTTTTTGCTTTGTACTTAAAAATGTGTAAAAATTCTTTTTAAGCACAGTTTTTTTATCTGTTGTATTCCAGATAACTGATGAAATTATAATGCTTATCAAAAAGCAAAGACTCATAAAAGTACTTCTTTTAAACCACATATTTGAATATGAGAGTTCTATTATAGAAAGCATAAATAGATAAATCTTATTTGTTATTGCAACCGAAAAAGCTGTAAACATAGTTCCGCTTCTTAAAATTGATATTCCTGAAATAACAGATACTGCAAATGATGCCGGAAAAGATGCTATATTGTGGGTCATAAATGCAGAAAATAAAGCAGAGATTATAACTGCATAAAAATCTCCAAACTGCCTTAAAGCCTGAAATATTGCACCTCTGAAAAGTATTTCTGTTATAACAGAAACTATAATTATATCAAAGAACATATAAATTATAAGCTCACTTTGATTCATAAAAAATATTTCATCGTTATTTTCGTGAAAGAAACTGAAAAAATCACGTGTTGTATTTGAATATGCTCTTGATATACTGGTCAAAACACTTACAAGCAAACTTAATGATATACATAAAAATAAATCTTTTGGATTTTGAAGTTTATAAGGACAAGATGCTTTAAATGGCATTTTAAATGCTTTTTTTAATATCAATATTGGTATGCAGAATTTAAGCAGAGTTATTGTTATCATAACTATCATAACTTCTGTTTTTCCGCCATACATTGAATAGTTCATAAACGAATTGTGAATATTTAAACCAAGATAGTCAAGAACTTCCACTAAAAATTTTGAGATAACATATTCTGTAAAGAGATAAATTATAAGAACTATTCCGAAGGCATACAATATTTTTCCTAGAACTTCATATTCTTTCTTTTCGGGAGAGTTGTTTACAAATCCTTCATTATCAGTGAATGTTATTTCGTGCTTGTTTTTGATATAATTATAAGTATATGGATTATCAGGATTTTTTCTCCATTGTTTATATATTCTTATATATTCTTCTGATTGTCCAGAATAGTCAAAATCTTCCGTCAAATCTGTTTTTTCTTCGTTCCGGAGCGTTTTAGTATTTTTTTGAATGTTTATGTTCATTGCCGGTTCACCGCCTTTTGATTATTATATCATTTTCAATACGGTAGTTAAATCGGGTAATTTTAATATTTTGTAAACTTTTATATATTCAGTAATTTTTTTGCATTAAGGCTGAAAATCTTCTTTTTTTCGGAATCAGATAAAGGAAGATTTTTTATAAGTTCAACATCATCGGAAGGTTTATCCCATGGTGAATCACTTCCAAAAAGTATTTTGTCAGGTGTATGCATATTGATAATATCAAGAAGAGTATCATTTGAAATATATCTTGAAAGACAACTTGTATCAAAATAAAGGTTGAGATATTTTCCAGCCAGATATTTTTTTACATCGTCCCACATTTTCATACCTCCGAGATGTGCAATTATAAATGTGAGATTTGGATTGTCTTTTACTGCATTTGCAAATCGTTCCGGAGTACCATATATTATATCAGTCGAAAGAGGATCCCATCCACCGTGAAATATTACCGGAAGATTAAGTTCAGCTAGTTTCTGATATACTGGATACATTTTTTTGTCGTTTGGATAAAATGTCTGATATTCGCAATGGAATTTTACACCATAAAGTCCCAGTTTTTTTATTCTTTCTGCTTCATCTAATATATCTTCTGCTGATGGGTGTAATGCTCCGAATGATATTATTTCATTGTCACATATACTTGATGCCCAGTTGTTTATGGATTTTTGCTGTGATGGTTTTGTTGCTACCGGAAGAATTACAGATTTATCTATATTTTCCCTTTTCATATTTTCTTTAAGACCATTGACAGTTCCATCAGTAATAGGAGATATGCCAGAAGTCTGAGAAAGTTTTGAAAGTGCTTTTTCTGCGATATTGTCAACAAATGCATGAGTATGAAAGTCAATAATCATAATTTATTTACCCGCTTTTCTAAGATATGTTCTATTGCCTGATAAAAAATTCCTTTTACATGTGCATCAGCTAAAGAATAGAATATTGTTTTTCCCTCTCGTCTGTTTTTTACAAGACGTGACTGTTTTAATATACTGAGCTGATGAGAAATTGCTGATTGAGTCATATTCAATGCTTTTGCAATATCGCATACGCACATCTCTTCAGAAAAGAGTATGAACATTATTCTTATTCTTGTTGCATCACCAAATATTTTCAAAAGATTTGCTGTTTCATAAAGAACATCTTCATCAGGCATAAGTTCTGATATTTTTTCAGATATTTCATTATGCATACATTTTTCATTACAAATATGGTAATTTTCGTTTTCCATAATACTATAAAAAACCTCCTTGCTTTAATTAATAATTTAATCATACAATTTTTTTGAAACTTTGTCAAGCCTTTTTGAGTTGACAGTCATCACAAAAATTTATCTAGATTTTAAG
>CAMWNQ010000191.1 GCA_947175655.1 uncultured Clostridia bacterium
TTCAACCCTAACCCGCCATACTATTTTTTTTACGGTAAGTTGGGCTCGTTTATTTTTATAGAGACAGAATAATATCACTGCATACTTGGACAGGGGCTTGATTGATTTATTATCAGTTTTATTTTGATATTTCCACCTCATCACCCTTATCTATGTTTGCCGTGTATTATTTTAAAAAGAGGTGTTTTTAATGTTACTTAAAGAAGAAAAAACTGCCGTTATCGAAGCTAACAGAACTCACGAAAACGATACAGGTTCTCCAGAAGTACAGATTGCTATCCTTACAAAGAGAATTAATGACCTTACTGAACATCTTAAAGTTCATAAGAAAGACCATCACTCAAGAAGAGGTCTTCTCAAGATGGTTGGTCACAGACGTAATCTTCTTAACTATCTCAAGAAAAAGGATATCAACAGATACCGTGCTATTATTGAAAAGCTCGGAATCCGTAAGTAATTTTTTATCATTGACAAAGGCAGAGGTTCGCTTCTGCCTTTACGTGTTTATTCAATAAAATTTATTATTATTATTTTTTATGGAGGCTTTTTATGTTCGAAAATTACAGAACTTTTGAAACTACTTTCGCCGGAAGAAAACTGGTTGTTGAAACAGGAAAAACCTGTGGTCTTTCAAATGGCTCCTGCTGGGTAAGATACGGCGAAACTGTTGTTATGGCTAACGTTACAGCAAGTGCAAAGCCACGTGAAGGCGTTGACTTCTTCCCTCTTTCAGTTGACTATGAAGAAAGACTTTATTCTATAGGAAAAATTCCGGGTTCTTTTACAAAACGTGAAGGAAAACCATCTGAAAAAGCTATACTCACTTCAAGAATGGTTGATCGTCCTATACGACCTCTTTTCCCTAAGGATATGAGAAATGATGTTTCTGTTGTTATGACCGTTCTTGCTGTTGACCCTGACAATTCCCCTGAAATTACTGGTATGATTGCCACTTCAATAGCAATATCTATTTCTGATATTCCTTGGAACGGACCTATTGCCGGTATTTCCGTTGGTCTTGTTGACGGCGAAATAGTTCTTAATCCAAATGTTGAACAGCGTGCAAAATCTGATCTCAATCTTACTGTTGCAGGTTCTTCTGAAAAAATAGTTATGATTGAAGCCGGTGCAAATGAAGTTCCAGAAGATAAAATGCTTGAAGCTATTATGACCGGTCACGAAGAAATAAAGAAAATTGTTGATTTTATCAGCGGTATTCAGTCAGAAATCGGCAAAAAGAAATTTGAATTTGAATCACAGGAAGTTGACCACGATATGTTTGATGCTATAGAAGAATTTGCCTGTGAACGTGTTCAGTTTGCACTTGATACAAATGACAAGAATATACGTGAAGAAAGACTTGCTCCTATTGTTGATGATATTCACAGCAAATTTGATGAAGTTTATCCTGAAAAAATTGCTATGATTGATGAATGCATTTACAAGCTCCAGAAAAAAATCGTAAGAAACTGGCTCTATGAGGGTAAACGTGTTGATGGTCGTGGAATTGATGAAATACGTCCGCTTGCTGCTGAAGCAGGATTACTTCCTAGAGTTCACGGTTCAGGACTCTTTACAAGAGGTCAGACACAGGTTCTTACTATTGCTACTTTAGGACCTGTAAGCGACTCACAGAAAATTGAAGGTCTTGATGAAGAAGAATCAAAACGCTATATGCATCACTATAACTTCCCTTCATACTCCGTTGGAGAAACAAAACCTTCAAGAGGTCCGGGAAGACGTGAAATCGGTCACGGTGCTTTAGCAGAACGTGCTTTAGAACCTGTTATTCCTTCGGTTGAAGAATTCCCTTACTCTTTAAGACTTGTTTCAGAAGTTCTTTCATCAAACGGTTCAACATCACAGGGTTCAATATGCGGTTCAACTCTTGCTCTTATGGATGCAGGCGTTCCGATTAAAGCACCTGTTGCCGGAATTTCTTGTGGTCTCATCACTATTCCGGACAGTGATAAGTTTATGACTATGGTTGATATTCAGGGTCTTGAAGATTTCTTCGGTGATATGGATTTCAAGGTTGGTGGTACTCATAAGGGTATAACAGCTATTCAGGTTGATATTAAAGTTGACGGTCTTACTCCTGCTATTATCAAAGAAGCTTTTGAAAAGACAAGAAAAGCACGTCTTTATATTCTTGATGAAATTATGCTTAAGGCTATTCCAGAATCCAGAAAATCTGTTAACAAGTACGCTCCAAAAATGAAACAGACAAAAATACCTGTTGACAAAATCCGTGAAGTAATCGGACAGGGCGGTAAGGTTATACAGAAGATATCTGCTGAATGTGACGTTAAAATCGATATAAGCGATGACGGAAATGTATTTATAAGCGGTATCGATGAAAGTAATGTAAATAAAGCCCTCCAGATTGTTCACACTATTGCAAACGACCCTGAAGTCGGTGCAATTTACAGAGGTAAAGTCGTAAGAATTATGGCATTTGGTGCTTTTGTTGAAATAGCTCCCGGAAAAGATGGTCTTGTTCATATATCAAAGCTTGATAAGAACAGAGTTGAAAAAGTTGAAGATGTTGTATCTATCGGAGATGAAATAGCAGTCAAAGTTATCGAAATAGATAAGCAGGGAAGAATAAATCTTTCAAGAAAAGATGCCCTTGCTGAAATCGAAGCAAATAAAAAATCATAATATAACAAAAAACGGACTTAAAAAGTCCGTTTTTTGGACTGATTATACAACGGGTGTAGTATTCTATGAGTAAGAAAAAAATAGAAGAAATTTCTTTAAGAGGACGGATAGCCTATGCTATCATGTGTATTGAAGCATATTTAAAAAATGAATATCCTAATAAAAATTGGATGATTTTATCTCAAAAAATGTGGGAGGCAACCAATTCATCCTTAGAAGAGTGGTTTTTTTCTTTTGGAGAATTTATTCCAGAATTTGTTTTTGAGTTTCCAGATTATGAATCATCTGACTTTGAGTATATCAGTAAAAATGATTATTATTCTTTAACTAAGCTGTATCAGGATGTCAAAAATGATGTAAATGAACTGCTCAAATTGTTAAATTGGATTGTTGGATTATATTTGTATACTGCTATTCCAGGAATTGGAAGAGACTCCATTGATATTCTTAAAAAAATAGAAAAGTATTTAATATCCAGCAAAGTTATGTTACCAAATTTACAAAAAATAAGTTTTTCTAAATTTTCTGAATTACATGGTTGGGGAATTTGTTTTAAC
>CAMWNQ010000192.1 GCA_947175655.1 uncultured Clostridia bacterium
TTATAACATTATCTAAATGCAATGTCAACCAAAATAACTATATGTTGCTAAAACGTTCTTTCTGACCTGCTCCGGCAGGTTATTTTTTTGATTAGTTCTTGGGTTCTGCGTCTGATGCGTTAGTCATCATGATTATAAGTTCCATTAAGTATTCCATTCGTTTAAATGCTAAATTGAATCCAGCATGAAAAGCAATCTTAATGTCTTCAGTTTCGGTAATGTTTTCGTTATTTTCAAGCCACGCCATATATAATGCAGCTTCACTTATATCATTAAATTCCATGTTTTCACCACCTTATAAACGATTATTTTCAATCAGAAGTGACATAGCAGTGTGAAAACCTGCATAAAAAGCCGTTTTACTTTCTGCAAATGTCGCTTTGGCAATTGTCGCAAAGTTCATATCATCATTTGCCTTATCTCCTGTATTGCAGAATAATCGATACAGTTCCTGAGCTTCATCACTGCTTTCAGTATTATCATACCAGTGCTTATACAGTTCTTCAAGAGCCTTATTCATCTACTCACCCTCTTTCAATTTTCAGAATGGTATATCACCGTTTGAAATTATTTCTTTTGTTTCAGTTGCTACATATGTACATTCTCTGACTGGGTGCTGTTGGTCTTCCCAGTACGTTTCACTTGCACATTCGGCATAAAAGCAGTCATCATAACGATAACAACCTTTGCAACGGTATCTGTCGAAAATTTCCTTGCATTCACCGTCATCATCATATTCTTCAAGAATAAATCGGGCATTGTCATCACAAAAATACAGTTCCGGACTTTCAAGAACGAATTTTATGTACTCATCTTCCGCTTCTTCCTGTTTTTTGCAGTATTTATTATATTCCTGCAAACACTTAACCATTTTTTGAAATGGCTTTTTGCACTTTTCAGCTTTATTACAGCAATTGCAACATTCAAATGTGTATTTCATCATTCTCACCACCCTACAGTTTTGATTATTGTGGGAAGAATGGAAGACATTTAGAGTTTTCAATAATATAGCCGTTCTTAACCATTTCGTCCTTGTTTTCTTCAATATGCCTGTTTACCTGCTCCACCGTTTCACCTGTAACGGCTGCTACATCTTCAGAAGTAAATATTTCATGTACATTATAGGTAAGAGATAGTGCAAAACGAACGCCTATAACAGCAGCCTTTTCATTAATGCCTTTCTTTATGCCTGAATTATAGATAGTGATGCAATCAGCAAGTGTTACACCGTATTCAGAATATTTTTTAGCTATCTTAATTAGCTGATTTTCAACTTGTTTTTTCATAAGTGTTTAATCTTCCTTTTCTTTCTTAGCCGATACTCCCGTTGATACTCTCTCTGATACTCGTTGTAGCTGCCTTGGTGAGCCTTACGGTAACGCTTCTGATACTCTTTCAGGTACGTTCTGCGACGTTCCCGTTGCTCTGATGACATATTTTCCTGATATTTCCGGTTGTATATACGGCGTTTTTCTTTGGAAATAAGTGTCATTTACAAATTACCTTTATTGAAATTCCCTGAATGTTTAATAAAAGGAGCAGGGTTATAATCCTTGATTCTACGGAGAGATTTTCATATATTTTTTTGAAATTTTCTATTGCCGTTCTATCCTGATTCATGTTCACACCACTTTCTTTAACGTTAACAACGCATTTTTAATATTATTATATACCGTTTTTAACGTAAATTCAAGGACAACAATGAAATATAACGTGATTTGTTTATTGACATATTGCGTTATTTACGTTATAATAAGTAAAAGGAGGTGTTTCTATGATTTCGGATATGTTAAAATCGTTACGTGAAAAGAGGAAACTAACCCGTCAACAAGTCGCTGACAGTATCGGAATAAAAAAACGTGCTTTAGAAACTTATGAATATGGCGATAGCTTACCGAGTATTGAAACTATAAAGAAATTCGCCGATTTTTACCATGTGACTACTGATTATCTTTTGGAACGTGAACCTGCTCCAGACCCATTAGAACTTCTTAAAAACATTGCATCAAGTTCTGATATTGCCGTTCCGGTTGAATTATATATGAATCTTCCAGAATCTGCAAGACAATCTATAATTGATTGTATGGTCGAACTTTCAAAAGCAGCTGAAAATCATGCAATAACAGAGAGCAAAAAATTAGGCGATATTGAAGATGAACTTGAAAATCAAATTGCAGAGAAAAAAGACGTAATATAATATTAACCCGAAGAATCAAGTAATAAAAGGGCTTTTCATAAGTCCTTTTTTACTTTTCTATCAATTATTGATAAATAAGTAATTAATGAATATAGGAAAATGTTGGAGTTATAAAGTCGTGCATCACAACAACAACTCTGCTTTTATCTGCCTTTTATACAGATAGAAAGTGTTACGGCTTATTCTTGCAAGTGCTTGGCACTCTGAATCAGAGAGCGAACCGCCGAAAGTCTTGGAATGCTGTCGGATAATCTTCTTAGCGGACTTAGCTTTATTAGTTTCAAAGGTTCTTCCGGTTCGTGCTTGACGTATTTTCTCGCCTGCTCCGCTTGCTTTCATGCCTTCGCTTGTTCGTGTGTGTAGGTCATCAACTTCTTTCTGCGATTGGTCAAAAGCTATTTTGATTTGCCTTTCAGCAAGTAGCATAATGACCTTGTTAGTAGCCTGAATATAAATATCGGCTATTTCATCACCCACAAGGTCAATGACATTCGCTGTAGCAGCCTTATATGTTTCCGTGTTAATGTGAGGTTCTTTCAGGAATACAAGAGATATACCGGCGGTCAAGAACTCCTGATACTCTCTGAATCCCTCTACAGCGTTTCTACTCATACGTGAAACGGAATCAAACACAATTGTGATGCGTTCGCTTTGCTCTGCCTGCTTCAGCACTTTCTTCTTCAGCTTTACCCACTGCGGACGTTCTGTAGTAGTTCCGCTGTAAGTTTCAGTGATGATTTCAGCAGCTGGATATACAGATGTGATGTTTGTAATCTGTCTTTTAATACTCTGCTTAGGTGTGCTTACTCTGCAATAGCCATAGATTTTCATTTTTTTCTTCCTCCAATGTAATTAGTACGATATTTAGTACCAACTTAATTATAATTTAAAGCTGTTAAAAAGCGTTTTTCTGCTAAAATTCGGTAAATCATTTGTTATACATACCGTGCCAAATTGAACGCCCGTCTAAACTGTTACTTTTTTTCTGTTTATTAACGCATTTTCAAGTATAATTTTG
>CAMWNQ010000193.1 GCA_947175655.1 uncultured Clostridia bacterium
CCATAAATATATGAATAAATTATGAATGTTTTAAAGAATCATTATTATGCTTAATAAAAAAACTCTTTTTTGTCTATTGTGATGAATTTATTATAATATTAAATGCGTTGTTTACCTTGTGCAACAAATTTGATTTTTTGTAAATATCAGGTTATAATATATATCAACAAAGGAGTGATTTCTATTAAAAAAGTGGAAATTTTCAGCGATGGTGCTTGTAGTGGAAATCCAGGGGCAGGCGGTTTCGGTGTTATACTTAAGTACAAAAATAAAGAAAAAGAAATCTCAGGCGGTGAACCGGATACCACCAACAACAGAATGGAACTTATGGGAGTTATTCAGGGGCTTTCTGCTCTTAAAGAACCCTGTGAAGTAACTCTTACTACTGACAGTAAATACGTTGTTGACAGTATCACTAAAGGCTGGGTCTATAACTGGAAAAAAAATAACTGGATTAAATCAGATAAAAAGCAAGCTTCAAATATCGATTTGTGGGAAAAACTTCTCCCGCTCCTTGAAATTCACAAAGTAAATTTTGTATGGGTCAAAGGTCACAACGGACATCCAGAAAATGAAAGATGTGACAGACTTGCTGTAATTCAACGTGACAGATATTTATAAATACTAATTTAAACGGAGGTACCTTAAAATGGAAAAAAAATTTGTGTATGCAGATAACGCTGCTACTACAAGAGTTTCCGATGAAGTTTTAAAATCTATGCTTCCATATTTTACTGATTATTATGGAAATGCATCAAGTATATATGAACTCGGCAGAAATGCCCAGAGGGATATTGAAAAATCAAGAGAAAAAGTTGCAAAAGCTATCAATGCTTCTCCAAGTGAAATATTCTTCACAAGCTGTGGTTCAGAGTCGGATAACTGGGCTATCAGAGGAGTATGTGAAAGATTAGCTTCAAAAGGTAAAAAACATATTATAACTTCTGTTTTTGAACATCATGCTATACTGCATACCTGTCAGTATATGGAAAAACACGGCTATGATGTTACTTATCTTCCTATAAATAAAGACGGATTTGTTAATCCGGAAGATGTCAGAAATGCTATTCGTGAAGATACTGCCATTGTCAGCATAATGTATGCAAATAACGAAATCGGAACTATACAGCCAATAAAGGAAATCGGTGCTATATGTCGTGAGAAAAAAGTTATTTTCCATACTGACGCTGTTCAGGCAGTCGGAAATGTTCCTATAGATGTTAAAGACCAAAATATTGATATTCTTTCACTTTCAGGTCATAAGATTCACGCACAGAAAGGTATCGGTGCTATATATATCAAAAAGGGCATTGTTCTTCCTAATCTTATTTTTGGTGGTGCTCAGGAAAGAAATAAGCGTGCTGGCACTGAAAATGTTCCTGCTATCGTGGGTCTTGGTACTGCTATAGAAATAGCTACATCAGATATACAGAAAAAAGCAGAGAAAGTTACTGCTATGAGAAACCGTCTTATTGAAGGCATTCTTAAACTTCCGAGAACACGTCTCAACGGCGGTATTGAAAACAGACTTTGCGGAAACTGCAATATATCTATAGAAGGTATTGAAGGTGAATCACTTCTTCTTATGCTTGATATTAATGGCATCTGTGCTTCTTCAGGTTCTGCCTGCACATCAGGTTCGCTTGACCCTTCTCACGTTCTGCTTGCACTTGGTCTCAAGCATGAGGTTGCTCACGGTTCTCTCAGACTCTCGATAAATGAAGAAAACACTGATGAAGATATTGACTATATTCTTGAAGTTGTTCCTAAAGTTGTTGAGAGATTAAGAGCTATGTCACCTCTTTGGGAAAAAATTGTAAAAGAAGAAAATAATTAATTATATTCAGGAGGATTTCTTTATGTTATACAGTGAAAAAGTTCTTGACCATTTTTCAAATCCAAGAAATGTAGGAGAAATTGAAGATGCTGATGGTATAGGTGAAGTTGGTAATGCAAAATGCGGTGATATAATGAAAATGTACATCAAAGTAAAAGATGATGTTATCACTGATGTTAAATTCAAAACTTTCGGCTGTGGTGCTGCTGTTGCAACATCTTCAATGGCTACTGAATTAATCAAAGGTCAGCCTATTTCAGAAGTTTTAAAGCTTACCAATAAGGCTGTTGTTGAAGCCCTTGACGGTCTTCCGGCTGTAAAACTTCACTGCTCTGTACTTGCTGAACAGGCTATCAAATCTGCTCTTTCAGACTATTATACACGTCAGGGCATTGACCCCAAACCTATTGTAGGCGAAATTGAAGAATGTGAAGCCTGTCACTAATATTATATCAAAAAAACAAAGGGGATTCATCTGAATCCCCTATTTTTTTACATAATACTTTTTTAGTATGCATCTCACCATATATATTATGCAGTTTACCTGAATCCGATTGACTTTAATATTTAATATATGATATTATAAAGTCACGGAATGGAGGAAAATCAAATGAATATAATAAACATAGAAAATCTTACAAAAACATACGGGGATTTTAAAGCTGTAGATAATATATCGTTTTCAGCTGAAAAAGGTTCACTCATTGGATTTCTTGGTGTAAATGGTGCGGGAAAGTCCACTACAATTAATATGATGTCCACACTTCTTTCTCCTACATCAGGAAAAATAGAAATATGCGGACTTGATATTTCAAAAAATAGTTCAGAAACCCGTAAAAAAATTGGTATAGTATATCAGAATAATATGCTTGATGACTTGCTTACTGTAAAAGAAAACCTGATTTGTCGAGGAATTCTTCACGGTTCAGATAAAAAACAAGCTCAATATAGACTTAAAGAACTCAGCAGTATTTTTAATCTTGATGATATTATGAAAAAGAAATACCATACACTTTCCGGAGGTCAGAAAAGAAGATGCGAAATAGTTTCTGCACTTATGCATACTCCTGAAATACTTATTCTTGATGAACCGACAACTGGTCTTGACCCTGCCACACGTCAAGACGTATGGAATACAATAGAATTTTTGCGTAAAAATACATCAATGACGGTCTTTCTTACAACTCACTATATGGAGGAAGCCTCAAAAGCAGATAAAATCATTATTATCAGTAAAGGAAAAATTATAACTCAAGGAATTCCACATCAGCTTAAAGAAAAATATTCTTCTGACTGTATGAAAATTTATTGCAATGATATTCAAAAAGCAAATATAATTTCACAAATC
>CAMWNQ010000194.1 GCA_947175655.1 uncultured Clostridia bacterium
GATTTATAATATTCTGGTATAATTTGTTTATATGAATTTTATTTTTTTTAAATTGAGGTATTAATAATGTCTGATTATGCAAAGGAACTACAGAAAAAATATTCAAAAATTGGCATAGATAATCTTAGTGAATCTGAGAAGCTAGAATTAGTCTTGTCATTTACAAAGGAAAAAAGAATAAGAGAAAAATCAAAGTATATTATGAAGGAGTATGGTTCCTTAAAATCATTATTTAATGCTAATGTAGAATATCTTCTTTCTGATGATAACGATGATAACATCAGTGAAAACAGTGCAACTCTTATAAAACTTATTCAATATATAAGCAAGGAATATCTGAAAAGTAGTAATCGTTATTTTATAAATAATAAGAAAAATGCTATCCGCTATTTTCAGGCACTGTATATGGGAGAAGCGGAAGAAAAACTTTATATTATTTCTGTTGATTCAAAAATGGAGGTTACTAATTCATATCTTATTTCATCTGGTTCTTTTAACAATGTTGAAGTTCCTTTAAGAAAGATTATTGATTGTGTTATGTCAATGAAATCATTATTTGGGATATTTATTTCCCATAATCACCCTTGCAGTAATTCTGAACCGTCACCCGCTGACATTGAATTAACTGATGCAGTTATAAGCATTCTTCATTCCTATAAAATAAAAGTATTTGACCATATAATAGTTGGAATGAATTCTCTTACATCTTTAAAATCTTTGGTGAAAGATATAAATTTTGATTATGCAAGTCAATATGAATGTTTCCCTGTTTTTTAGTGAATAACAGGGAATTTTTTATCCTTAATTTATGGTTAAAATAAAAATTTATTTTACAATACTTGACAATATGATATGTATATGATATGATATTGATATCACGTGATGATAAAATATGAAAGCTGGTAATTATTATGAAAGAAAAAGTTTTAGACAATAAAAAACATGGAATGTCAGCATTTATACTTTTTACTGTTCTCTACATTATCGCATTACTTGCGGTAATATATGGTGCTGAAAATTCAGTGCTTGCAGTAGTTCTTGGCATTATCTGGCTTGCTGTTGGCTGGATTCCTTATATGGGTCTTAAAATTCTCAGACCTCAGGAAGCTATGGTTCTTACTCTCTTTGGAAAATATGTTGGAACGATTAAAGAAGACGGCTTTTATTTTGTAAATCCGTTTTGTGTGGCAGTAAATCCGGCAGCAGGTACTAAA
This sequence comes from uncultured Clostridia bacterium, assembly GCA_947175655.1. Taxonomy (GTDB): domain Bacteria; phylum Bacillota; class Clostridia; order Oscillospirales; family Ruminococcaceae; genus Ruminococcus. The sequence goes on from CAMWNQ010000194.1 coordinate 1,215, forward strand.
TTGAATCAAAGCGGAGATGTTGCACATTCTTCTGGTTATTTAAATCCAAATCAGACAGTTACAACACTAAGTAAAAAAATATCTCTTAAAATTATGACGCTCAATAATAACATACAGAAAATCAATGACTGCCTTGGTAATCCTGTTGAAATTGGTATTGCTGTGATGTGGAGAGTTGTTGATACTGCAAGTGCCGTATTTGATGTAGATAATTATAAGGAATATCTTTCATTACAATGTGACAGTGCTTTAAGAAATATTGTAAGAATATATCCATATGATGTAGCACCCAACATTGATACAACAGGCGATGGCATTGCTGATGAGGGCAGTTTAAGAGGTTCAAGCGAAATCGTTGCACAAAGAATCAAGGAAGAAATACAGTCCAAAGTTGCTGAAGCAGGTATTGAGATAGTTGAAGCAAGAATTACATATCTTGCATATGCTCCTGAAATCGCTGCGGTTATGCTTCAAAGACAACAGGCTTCTGCAATTATTGATGCAAGAAAAATGATTGTTGATGGTGCTGTCGGAATGGTGGAAATGGCTCTTGAAAGACTTAATGAAAATGGAGTTGTTGAACTTGATGAAGAAAGAAAAGCAGCTATGGTATCAAATCTGCTTGTAGTTCTTTGCGGAAATCATGATGCACAGCCTGTTGTTAATTCAGGAAGTTTATATTAATGGCTGATAAGAAAAAGCAGATACCGCTCCGAATTTCCGAAAAGCTTTATAACAGTCTTGCATCTTGGGCAGAAGATGATTTTCGTTCAATAAATGGTCAGATTGAATATCTTCTTACTGAATGCGTCAAACAGAGAAAAAAGAATGGGAAATACGTTTCAGACGAAATCGATGTACCGCCTGAATTTGATATTGAATAGGAGTTTTTATTTATGAATAATGAACAACTTGAACGTTATGCACGTCACATATCACTTGAAGAGGTCGGAGAAATCGGACAGCAAAAACTTCTTAATTCAAAAGTGTTAGTAATAGGTGCGGGAGGGCTTGGCTCTCCTGCATTGATGTATCTTGTAGCTTCCGGAGTTGGTACAATAGGTATAGCTGATGATGATTGTGTTGATCTCTCAAATCTTCAGAGACAAATTATTCATTTAAATAGTGATATTGAAAATAAAAAAGTCAAGTCTGCTGAAAGTAAACTGAAAGCTATGAATCCTGATGTTAAAATCAATACATATTCTATGCGTATTAACAAATATAATATTATGGATTTAATTAAAGACTATGATTTTATTCTGGATTGCACTGATAATTTTGAAACCAAGTTTTTGATTAATGATGCATGTGTCATTGCAAAAAAACCTTTTTCACATGCAGGAATTCTCAGATTTGAAGGTCAGCTTATGACTTATGTACCGAATCAGGGAGCTTGTTACAGATGTATATTTAAAAGTCCTCCTCCGCTTGGTACTGTTCCGACTGTTAGACAGGTGGGAGTAATCGGAGCAGTTTGTGGTGTAACCGGAACTTTACAGGCTCTTGAAGCGATTAAATATATACTCGGTAAAGGGGAGTTGCTTACTGGGCATATGCTTTGTTTTAATGCACTCACTATGCAGTTCAGAAAAATAAAATTGCCAGAAGATAATCATAACTGTTCTGTCTGCGGAGATAATCCGTCAATTACAAGCTTGTATTAATCAGAATGCGTCTCATCATAATCAAGTCAAAAATATTCAGACAGTTATCATTTATTAAATCGTATTCTTTTTTTATTGGAATACATTCTGCTGGTTCTGAAATAAATTTCTGTAAGCAAACATAATCAGCAACTGTAAATTTTTTTTGATTGTGAGTTGTAATATAATTGCTGGCTGTAATCATTATCATAAAAAAGGATATTATTTTTTTCATAAAAAGCAACTCCATTTACTTTGTAATGATTATATTATACCATATAATATCAAAAAT
>CAMWNQ010000195.1 GCA_947175655.1 uncultured Clostridia bacterium
GATATAGATATTAAAAAAATAATTCTTTCAAGAAGATGTCACGAACCAGTATGTGTTGAAATTTCAGCGGAAAGAAACGGAATAGAACGTTTTATGATGGAATTTGCAGGATATGAAAAACATACAGAATATAATGAAACAACCAAAAAATGTACTGCATATATATGGTATAATTTATTTGACGAAACAGAACTTCTTATAAGATTACTTTCTTTCGGACCTGTTCTTGAAATAAAATCTCCTGAATATTTCAGGAATCTCGCCATAGAGCGTATAAAAGAACAATATAAACTTATACACAGCAATTAATCCTTTAAATATGCATTTTTCTAAGTAAGAAGAAATTCCTGCTAATTAAATAGCAAACAAGAATATAAAATAAAAAAAGTAAGGTTATTCTGCTATTGATTTTTATATAAAAATGTAATATAATTATTTATGTATAGAAATATTTTATAGGAGGAAAGTTTAAATGCAAAACAAAACAATGAGATTTCTAAAAGTCAGTTTGATTATTGTAATTGTTGCCTGTGTAGTTCTTTTCACTTCTCTGGGACTGTATATGAATAAAAAAAGTGAAGATGCCATAGATGATGTGGGAACAATTTATATGTCGGGACTTAATGAACGTATTGGCAAACACTTTAAAACAATTATTGATATGAGACTTTCTTATCTTGAAAGCATTATAAGGGAAGTCCCTCCTGACAGTACCACAAGTTACGAAGATATGTGCAAATCCCTTTCATACAGCGGAGAAGCCCGTGATTTTCATTATCTTGCCCTCTATGACTATGAGGGAAATTTTGATATGATATATGGAGACCATATTGAACTTGCTGACCCTGAATCTTTTCTGAATTCCATGAATCATGGCGATAAAAAAATTGCAGTAGGTAAAACAGATGCCGGAGAAGATGTTGTTATGATGGGAATTCCTATAACTTATTCCATGAAAAACGGAGATAATGGTCTCGCTATTGTAGCTGGACTGCCTGCCTCATATATAAAAGCAATCCTTTCTCTTGACGATGACGACGATATGGTTTATTCTCATGTTATACGCAAAGACGGAAGTTTCGTTATAAAAAGTGCCGACGAAGTAATGGAAAATTATTTTGACCGTATAAGAACACTTTTTGGAAATTCCGATATTGAACATGCTGAATATAATATCAGTGACCTCAAAAAGGCAATGGAAAACCAAAATGATTTTTCTTCTATATTTAATCCAGGAAGTTTGGAACGTCGACATGTATACTGCACTGCTCTTCCATATTCTGAATGGTATCTAATTACAGTTATGCCTTATGGTATTCTTGATAAAACAGTCAATGGATTCAGTACACTGTGGATTTTTATGTCAGTAGCAAGTTGTAGTGCGATTGTAATTTTACTTATAATAATTTTTGTTAAATATTTTGGCATAACTGCTCGTCAAATAAAGGAGCTTGACGAAGCACGAATTGCCGCTGAAAGTGCCACAAAAGCAAAGAGTGAATTTCTTTCAAATATGAGTCACGACATACGAACTCCTATGAATGCAATTGTAGGAATGACTGCTATTGCCACATCAAATATAGAAAACAAAGAGCAGGTTGCAAACTGTCTGCGAAAAATTACTCTTTCCAGCAAGCATCTGCTCGGACTTATTAATGATATTCTTGATATGTCAAAAATAGAAAGCGGAAAACTTACACTTACTATGGAACAAATATCATTGCGAGAGGTAATGGAAAGTATTGTTAATGTTGTTCAACCTCAGATTAAAGCTAAAAAACAGCATTTTGATGTTTTTATCAGCAACATTGAAACAGAAGAAGTTTACTGTGACAGCATCAGATTAAATCAGGTTCTGATTAATCTTCTGTCAAATGCTATCAAATTTACCCCTGAAAACGGTAACATTGAAGTTTCACTCTATGAAGAAAACTCTCCTCTTGGTGAAGATTATGTAAGGGTTCATATCTCAGTTAAGGATAATGGTATTGGTATGTCTGAAGAATTTACCAAAATTGTATTTGAATCATTTGCCAGAGAAGACTCCAAAAGAGTTCATAAAACTGAGGGTACTGGTCTTGGAATGGCAATTACAAAATATATTGTGGATGCTATGAATGGAAGCATAATTGTCAAAAGCAAGCAGAATAAAGGTACAGAATTTAAAATTACTCTTGATTTTGAAAAAGCTGAAGAACGTGAAGAAGATATGCTTCTGCCGGACTGGAATATGCTTTTAGTTGATGATGATGAGATGCTGTGCGAAAGTGCAACTGAATCCTTAAAAGAAATCGGTATTAAAGCAGAATGGACTCTTGATGGTGAAACAGCAATTAAAATGGTTTCAGAACGTCATAATACTAACAATGATTATGATGTTATTCTTATTGATTGGAAACTTCCAGGCATTGACGGCATTACAACTGCACAAGAAATCAGAAATCTTACAGATATTCCTATACTTCTTATTTCAGCTTATGACTGGAATGACATTGAAGAAGAAGCCAAATCTGTAGGTATAAGCGGATTTATTGCAAAACCGTTGTTCAAATCAACACTTTATTACGGTCTCAAACAAATCGTTGCAGATGACTTAGACCAAAATACAGAAAAAACAAAGGAATTTGATTTAAATATCAGTGGAAAGAGAATTCTTCTTTCCGAGGACAACGAGCTTAACTGGGAAATTGCAAATGAACTCTTGTCAAGTCAGGGTCTGATTCTTGACCATGCTGAAAATGGACAGGTCTGTGTAGAAAAATTCAAGGAATCTAAAATCGGATATTATGACTTGATTCTTATGGATTTGCGAATGCCTATTATGAATGGATATGAAGCTACCGATGCTATCAGGGCATCTAACCGAAGTGATTCCAATATTCCGATTATTGCAATGACAGCAGATGCTTTTTCTGATGATAAAAAGAAATGCATCGAACATGGAATGAATGCTCATGTTGCAAAGCCTATTGATATACAGGAAGTTATAAGACTTATTATAAAATATACAAACGACGATATTTCTAAAAGGCTTTGAAAACATTTAAAAAATTCAAATAAATATATCTTTAAAGGTAAAATTTATGGAAAATAAATTATAT
>CAMWNQ010000196.1 GCA_947175655.1 uncultured Clostridia bacterium
CCCAAACTTCTGTGTTAAGATAAATAAGAACTGATGTCAGTAAAAAATTTTTGTGTCACAAAAAGTAGCTTTAAATATTTTAAAAGGAAAGAAAAAATAATATGAAAAATAAATTACTTGCAGGAACAATTGCAACATCAATGATGATGCAGATGTCCTCTGCTATTGCAGTTTCAGCTGAAGCACTGGAAACAAAAACTTATACTTATAAGAATTATCAGATAGTGTATGAAGCAACAAATTCTTGGGGAAATACAAAAGTCATTTCTTTAACAATTTCTAATACTGGTGATAGTATTATTGAAAATTGGATGCTTTATTTTGATCCAAATGGTCAAACGGATAATGTTGCTGATGCTCAGAAAGTATATACTTCAGATGGAACACTATATTTTAAAAATAATGGTTACAATGCAAATATTGAACCAAATAAATCTGTTTCATTTAGTTATATGGTAGATGACTGTAAAACAATACCAGATTATTTTGTGCTTTGTCAAGAAAGAAACGAAAAGGAAGCCGGATATGATGTTAAATTAAAAGTAAATCAGTCATGGGGAAATTCGTTTGATGGTGAAATAATTCTTCAAAATAATACAGATACTGCTATTGAAGCCTGGGAATTAACAATTGATACTAATTTTACTATTAAAGAAATTACTAATAGCTGGGCTGCTGATGTTACAGAACTTGAACCTTACAGTTATAAATTAAAAGGAACTTATACTGGAACTGTTTCTGCACATTCAAGTGTTTCACTTGGATTTATAGGAGTAATGGACAATACACCAAACATTTCGAATTTTTCTTTATCAGAGGTTGTTGCAGATGAAAAGTTAATTAAAACAGTAAATTATTGTTTTGATGAATGTGATACTTTGGATTCTGATTCAGATGGTCTTCCTGATTGTAGTGAATTAAGAGTAGGTACAGATCCGTTTAATCCAGATACTGACGAAGATGGTTTAACTGATGGAGATGAAGTCTATATTTATGGAACCAATGCACTTAATCCTGATACAGATAATGATGGATTGATAGATTCCGATGAAGGATATAACAGTGTATTTTATACTAAATATGGTATATACTTTGATCCGTTTGACTCCGATACTGACCGAAACGGAGTTTTAGATGGTTCTGAAATAGTTAATCAAACTTTTGAAAAACCATTATCTTTTGACAACAATTTCATTAATGGAATATCAATTAATTGTGATTCAAGTAATAATATTGAAGATTTGATGAAAGTAAGAAGTGCTGAAATTACAGATCCACTGGCTGCGGAAGCTGTTGGAATTATTGGTGAACCAATAAATATTTCAATGCCTGAAGATAAAACGTTTGAAGGTGAAGGAGATGTAACTTTAAAATTAAATTCTCAAAATCTTGAAACAATTAATACTGAAAATCTCTTGTTGCTTTGGCATGATGAAAAAAGTGATCAGTTATATGAACTGGAAACTTATTATAATGATTCTGATTATACTATAACTGCATCAGTACCTAATGTATGCAGTAGCTTGTTGTTGGTTGAAGCGGATTTATGGCATGATGTATACAAATCAAGTACAGTATTTGGCAGTAGTGTATATAATCTTATAAATGGTACAGGTTTAACTTGGGCTGAATCAAAAAAATACTGTGAAGATTTGGGCGGTCATCTTGTAACTATTTCTTCACAGGAAGAACAGGATTACTTAACAAGATTAATGCAAAATTATGGAACAAGTTATACATATTGGCTTGGCTATCGTTATGTAAACGAATATGAAGGTATTGAACCTTATTGGGAAAGCATTAATGGAGAGGGAATGCCTTATACAAACTGGGGACCTGGTGAACCAAATTCACTTTATAACGAAGCAGTTGCTCATATGTTCAACCGTGTTCCGTCAAATGTAGTTGATATCGGTGCAAAAAGAGGACACTGGAATGATACTTTAGATAAACAGGATTTCAATTATGAATATTCATATTTAAATTCTGGTATAATCTGCGAATTTGATTCAACTATTGATACAGATAATGATGGAATCCCTGATGTTCTTGAAACAGCTGGAATGGTAACGAAAAACGGTAACATCATATACACAGACCCAAATAATCCTGATACTGACGGTGATGGAAAAACCGACGGCGAAGAAATGATTATGGAATGCAGGACTGACAAAAGAACTGCTTATGTAAATCCTGGACAGGAATATCTTTTTGATGATCCTGAAAATTATACTCTTATGCCTAATGGTAAAATTAAAGGTGAAATATCTTTCGTTTACTTTGATTACAACAGTGACCCTACTTTTGCGGATATTGCATATAATTCGGAATTGTCAATAAGTGATGATGTTACAGTTATACCGGATATTATAGAAGGAAAGGCAGTATCAATAAAAAGTGGAACAATTAGTTCTAATTATAATATTAAATCAGTAACTGTAGGCGTATATTCTTCTGAAACCGGAGGAGAAGCTCTTACATATGGAACTGCGAAACCAAATAAAACGTACTATGATATTTCAGAGTTGGATAATGATATTTTGTTTAATAAACTTTCTGGAGGACATACATATTATTTCCGTGTTACTGCTGAAGACGAATTAACAAGTAAGATATTAGTTAATCAGCCTTTTAATGTGTCATCGCTTTCAGAGTCATCACTTTCAATAGAAGGTGTAACACATATACCTGATATTGTTGAAGGTCAAGCTGTCAGCATTGGAGGAACGATTAAAGTTGATGATAATGATGTTATTAAATCTGTTTTAGTTGGCGTATATTCTTCTGAAACCGGAGGTCAGGCATATACAGAAAAATCAGCAGTGCCAAATTCAAAAGAATTTGATATTTCTGATTTGGATAACTTTATTTTATTCAATAAGGTTACAGGTGGCGGAACTCGTTATTTCAGAGTAGTTGCAACAGATTCTTCCGGAGTTACAAAAACACTGGTTAATCAGCCTTTTGAAGTAAAAGAAAAATTTCCATCTGGAAATCCAAACACACCTTCTTCAGAAATTGAAAGAATATTAAATAATATTGAAAAT
>CAMWNQ010000197.1 GCA_947175655.1 uncultured Clostridia bacterium
ATTTTTAAAACTATGAAAAAATTACTTGAAAACAAATCCATTCTTATTGGAGTAACCGGCGGGATAGCGTCATATAAAATTCCCAATCTTGTAAGAATGCTTATTAAAAATGGTGCAGAAGTCAATGTAATAATGACTGAAAACGCTGTAAATTTTATAAATCCGTTTACTTTTGAAACTCTGACTAAAAACAAATGCATTGTAGATACTTTTGACCGAAATTTTCAGTACAGTGTTGAACATATTGCACTTGCAAAAAAATCTGATATAGTATTAGTAGCACCTGCAACCGCAAACATAATAGGAAAGATTTCAAACGGAATAGCTGATGATATGCTTTCAACAACAATAATGGCATGTACTTCTCCCAAGCTGATAGCTCCAGCAATGAATCATAATATGTTTCATAATCCGATAGTACAGGATAATATTAAAAAACTTGAACATTATGGATATAAGATTATTCAGCCTGAACATGGTATGCTTGCCAATGGTGATGATGGAGATGGAAGACTTCCTGATGAAAAAGTCTTATTTGAATATATAGTACAGGAAATTGCATTTAAAAAAGATTTATCTGGAAAACGTGTCTTAGTAACAGCAGGTGCTACACAGGAAGCCATTGATCCGGTAAGATATATAACAAATCATTCAACAGGAAAAATGGGGTATGCTATAGCTGAAAATGCAGTCAGAAGAGGTGCAGAAGTAATATTGATAAGTGGACAGACTAATATTGAACATCCGCTCAATGTAAAAGTTGTACCAGTTATTTCTGCAAAAGATATGTGTGATGCTGTTATGAAAAATCTTCCGCATTGTGATATAGTTATAAAATCGGCAGCCGTTGCGGATTATACACCCGAAACAGTAAGCAGTCATAAAATAAAAAAATCTGATTCAGACAGTGATTTATCTATAAAACTTAAACGTACTGATGATATACTGAAAAAAATAAAAACATACAGAACGGCAAAACAATTTATATGTGGTTTTTCAATGGAGACGGAAAATATGCTTGAAAACTCTCGAAAGAAACTTGAAGAAAAAAATCTTGATATGATTTGTGCTAACTCCCTGAATCAGAAAGGTGCAGGATTTGGAACAGATACAAACATAGTGACAATCATCACAAAAGACGAGGAAATACAGCTTGAAATGATGAGTAAATCAGAAGTCGCATCTGAAATTCTGAATAAAATAGTTTCCACAATAGACAGCAGATTATTTTAAATTCTTAAGATGATTATAATAGAAAATTCTTTTAATATTTTATAGTCTGCATTTAAAATCGTCATATCCGAAGGTTTTAAGATTTTCCATACAGCCATCACATTTTAAAAGTTCTATCGACGGCAGGGGCATACCATTAAAAGTATTATTTTTTACCATTGAATATATAGCCATATCCTCAAAGATAAGGACATCATCTATTTTAAGTGGCTCATCAAAAGAGTATTCACCTATAACGTCACCAGTAAGACATGTCTGAGAGCCTAAGCGATAGGAATATTTTTTCTCTCCTAATATTCCGGAATATTTAAGCGGTGGACGATATGGCATTTCCAATACATCAGGCATATGACAGGATGCTGATGTATCAAGTATAGCTATAGGCATATCATTTTCAATAATATCAAGAACTCTTGTAACAAGATAGCCGGCATTCAAAGCGAAAGCTTCCCCCGGTTCAAGAAATACTTCAAGATTATATTTATCCTGCATATGTCTGATGCATTTTTCAAGCAATGGTATATTATAATCGTCTCTTGTAATGTGATGACCTCCGCCGAAATTAATCCACTTGATGTTTTCAAGTTTAAGATACTTTCCGAATTTTTCCTCTATGGCTTTTAAAGTAGTTTCAAGGTCATCTGAATTCTGTTCACAGAGTGTGTGAAAATGAAAACCGCTTACACCATCAAGATTATCTTCAAAATTTTTAAGAGTAATTCCAAGACGTGAGGAAGGAGAACAGGGGTCATATATTTCATGTCCGGATTGCGTTGAACACTCCGGATTTATTCTTAAACCGATTTTTTTTCCGGCTGTTAATACTTTTTCACGGTATTTTTTCATCTGTCCGAAAGAGTTGAAAATTATATGGTCACAGTATGATATTATTTCATCAATTTCATCACTTCTATATCCGGCAGAAAAAACGTGATTTGCTTTTCCCATACATTCATATCCAAGACGTGCTTCATATAAGCCACTGCAAGCTGTACCGCTTACATATTTACCTATAAGCGGATAGAGATGATAGCAGGAAAAAGCTTTCTGTGCAAGAAGTATCTTACATCCTGTACGCTGTTCAACACCGTGCAGTATTTCAAGATTTTTTATAATTTTTTTTTCATCAATAATATAACATGGTGTTTTTAAGTTTTGATTCGCTACCATAATTTTACTCCTCATCTTCATATTCATCATCATTATCATTATCATTATCATCTATATCTTTATTGTTATCATCATCTTGTAAATCAAGTAACTCAGTAATTTCTTTTGCTTTGTCTTTGAATATATCGATCAAAGTCATATCATATAACATGTAATAAGCCTCTAAAGCTAATCTATAGTCTTTATTTTCCTTAGCGATATCTGCAAAATTATCTATAGCTACAACAATTTTTTCGTTTACACCTATTTGAATACCTTCTTTTTCAAAAACTTCATGGAGTTCTTCAAATGAGTGTATAGGTTTTACATTGGATTTATTTTTTATATATTCTATTTCTGATGCTGACATTTCATTTTTGTCAAAAAGTTCTGAATACATATACATTTCAAGAGCAAATAGGAAATTTTGATTTTCAATGTAATAGTAACCAAAGTTTCTATATGCGTGAGCTATATCTTTAGAGGAATATGAATATTGTAAAGCTTCTTTTGTCCATTCAAAAAACTCACTATATCTTTTTGTTATTTTATATACTTCGCAAAGTTCAAATATAATTTGTGCAGAAACAGGATTGAATTCTAATGCTATTTTAAGATATTTTTCAGCATCATCAAATTTTTTTTC
>CAMWNQ010000198.1 GCA_947175655.1 uncultured Clostridia bacterium
AAAACATAGTATATAAATTTCTTCATTTTTTCATAACTTATATAGAATTTTTTTGTAATTTTTGTAATTTCACTTATATTTTCCCTATATATCGTTGTTTTTGCAATTACAAATTTTTTTGAGTAGTTTGTAATTTTTTCTATATTTTCCCTATATATCGTTGTTTCTGCAATTACAAATTTTTTTGTAATTTTTGTAATTTCAATGAATGTGAATTTGATGCTTGTCTGAAAAAAATCCCCGTGTGAAGCTCTCCAACCTGTTCACTGGAGGGCGGTTCTGAGTTCTGAGAAGAAATTGATTTTATTCAGTGCGGGGGGTGTAACCTGCCGTCGCAAATTGCTACCCCACATTCTTCCAGACGAAATTCCGTAAACTCTTACATTTTCTTACATTCTCCACAAATCTCCATAATGTAGTATTATTTTCAGCTCCTACATTATCCAACATTTTTGTGAAAAACTCTTGGATTTTCTAGGATTTTTATTTCAAGTATTCCTGAATTGTAGTATTTTGTAGTATTTCAATCCACTACATCAGAACCGTCCTCAATTTGATGACGGTTGCAGTCTCCCTCTATGTGAGGGAACGGAATCATCAGAGTGGAAAAAAATCAGAGATGACATAAAAAAGTGACATATCAGATGACACGGCGAATATAAAATAACGGTATAAGGTAATTTTTAGAAATATGATGACGGGGTATAGACCTGTCACAGTATTTTTCTTGCATTTTTCGCACTTGAAATTCAGCTTGCATATTTCCTTAGCGAACATTAGCATCTATAATTATTGTTTATCATTATTAATATATATATTCTCAACAAGCCCCCCCTAGGCGAACGTCTCCCAGAATGCATAAAAAGCCCTCTAGTGAGGTCAATTGCAAGCCATATAATAATATGTCAAGCATCACAGAGGGCATTATATTTAATTTTTCGGGCTTCTCTCGGGCTTCATTGCCCTGATTTCTCTTGCTTCATTCACGCTTCATTCTTTACCGCTTCTCGACCGCTTCTGAAGGGTAACATTTCAATTTTTTCTCGGCGTTCCCTCGGCGTTCAAGTCTCCTTTCAGCATCAGACAAGCATATATTTTTCTTTCAGTCGTCTGCAAAGTTCAAAATGTTCCGGTGAGAATTCAAATCTTGAGAATGTCTGCAAATCCTGATGCTGTCTGTAATCGTCGTGCATCTCCCTGATAGTCTTATCCTTTCTCAGGGTTCTGAGTGCATTGTGATGTATCTGTCGCACTCTCTCATTGCTGACATTCATTGACCTTGCTATACCTGTGAAGTTTATGCCGTCAAAATAGTAAGACTGTATCACGTTCCGGCACGGTTCTGGAAGAGCATCAACAATCTGGCGTATGATTTCAGCATCTGATTTCCTTTCAACGTCTGAAACAAAGTCAACAGTGCTTTCATCAGCAATGATGTCTTCGAGTGTGTATGTATCTCCTCCAGTGTTTTCTCTGGGAGTGTTGATGCTTGTATACTCGTTGAGTGGGTTGCCTGTTGTGTCTATCTTTAAAAGCCTCCTGAATGCGTTTTTAAGTGGGTATTTAAGATAAGTGGTAAACTTATACCCTGAATTGACATCAAAGCCCCTGAGAGCATCACAAAAAGCCGTATATGATGCTTGACGTAAATCCCAGTTGTCAAATCCTCTAGCATCACAGGAATCTTTATATGCAATATAAAACCTGTCCGCCTTCAGGTATAGAAGTTTCTGAACCTGTTCCCAGAGTTCCGGAACAAGTTCTTTTCTTCCTTGTTGTATGAGTTCTGCAAGTTGTTCATTTGTCATTGACATTTCCGCCCCTTTATGGTATAATATAGACGGTTCATTTCATACATTCCTTTAAATCCTCTGGCTGTCACAGTCAGGGGTTTTTTTGTGTCCTCTTGACCGCTTTCCCTCTCGCTTCACTCACGGTTCAACTTTGCTTTCAATGATATTATACCATTTTTTAACTATTTTTACAAGTCTTTTTGATGCTTGATTTGTCCACTCGAGTGGACAAAATCTAAAAATGTGACACCGAAAAAGCTTACATCGTTGCTGATCAGCGAGCAGTAAAGTAAAATGTTAGGATTTGTTAGTATTTTAGATGCTTGAACTTTAACAAAAATGTTAGCATTTGTTAGCAGTTCAGATGCTTGATTTATGTTAAAAATGTTTTCAAAAAGAACACGAAAAAAAATAATTTCTTGCAGGGCGTGAAAAATGTGAAAAATGTGAAAAATGTGAAAAAACTACTTTTTGATGTAAATAACAACTATATACCGTTATTTGTTTTTTCACATTCAAAAAATGTGAAATGTGCAATAAGTGTGTGAAAATGTGAAAAAAAGGCTGTATAGCATCAATCTATGGTTAAAATAAAAAAATATATCTGAAATATTGACATTTGAATTATGATGTGATATCCTATATTTAAATACAAATAATCAATATTAATTGGCGTGCTTTTTGAAAAGAAAGCAAATCTTATTTCTTTTTTTTAAGGTCTAAAGTTGAATAAATTATGACAAAAAAGAGTAGACTAAGCTAGTTTAGTTTAGTGTACTCTTTTTTTGTTTTATTTGTTAAAAAAAGAAAAATCGGATGGCAGTCCGACTTCTCTTTTTTTTGATATTTTTCTGAATGTTATTTTATAAATAACAACCATTTATTATATCATTTCTTTTTGAAAAAATCAAGTGATTTTTTATCAAAAATATGCTTAACATTGATGATTATATTATTAAATTATCATATGATAAAAATTTTTATCATTGTGTCAGATGATAAATTATGCTGCTAATTTTTTTATGTTAAGGCGGCTAATGTTATGCGTTGGATATGTGATATTTTTCTGAATGCTTTTTTTAATATAGTGCTTTCTTATATACTTAATTTGGTATTGTCAAAAGCAAAATCACTGTGGTCATCTCGTAAGGCAAACAAATAACTTTATTTAAAACAAAAAAAAGTAATATAGTAGCATAATAGTAAAAGTAATCATCAATTTACTCCTGTG
>CAMWNQ010000199.1 GCA_947175655.1 uncultured Clostridia bacterium
GCAAAAAGCTTTTTTACTATCAGAAAAAGCTTATTTTTTTTCTTTTTTGGTCGTTTCTTTTTAGGTGAGATATTTTCACCTGTCTTTTGTGTCCTCTTATTATCATTCATCTTGTTCCATCACCTTTTTATTAATAATGATATTTATTATTATATCACAAAAATCTGATGTTGTTAAGTAAATTTTAAAAAATTAATCGTTTTGTATAAATTATCAAAATACGGCAATAATAATAACAAAGATTTGTTAAACCGTATAAGGGGGAAGTTAATTATGATTATTGATAGAAAAATATTTTTTACTCTCCTTGCATCAGTAACTTTGTCGGGTATGATTGTAATCTGTACTCTTGCACAGAATATTTATAATGAAAAAATATCCTCAAAAGTTTTGTCTGAACCTGTTCCTCTTGAGTCAGTCGGCTATGTTCTTAGGGAATATAACGGCAATCTAGGAATTTTCAGGGGAGAAAGCGAAAGTCCTTATAAGATAGTAACCGTTAATCTTAATCTTTTATCAGATTTTGACCGTGAAGCTCTTCGAATTGGCATAGAAATGGATTCAGAAAGTGAAATAAATCGTCTTATAGAAGATTTAACTTCTTGAATTATTTTTATTGACATTTTTGTTTCTGTTTGATTTTTTCTTTTTCTTTCTTACTGAAAATCCGAAATCGCCCAATTTTTTACCAAGAGAAAAATATTCACCGTGAGAATATGCCATAAGTCCGCATTGCTGTAAATTCAGTTTCCCTTTGCTGTCAATATATTTTTCATCTATATTTATTCCGGTTATTTCAGCAATGAACATTGTATGAGTTCCGAAATGTTTTGATTCTGTGATTTTGCATTCCAGATTTACTGGACATTCTTCTATATAAGGTGCTGAAATTGTATTGCTTTTTACGGCTGTGAATTTGCATTCCTTAAATTTATTAGTATTTTTACCGCTTTTGACTCCACAAAAATCAGTTTCACGGCACATTGCAGAAGTAGTCAGATTTATTACAAATTCTTCGCTTTCTTTAATGATATTATATGAGTAGCGTTCAGGTCGTACTGATATATATGTCATAGGGGGATGAGTATTAATTATTCCTGTCCAGCCAATCGTTAAGACGTTTGGCTTTTCAGGTGTTCCGCACGATACCAGAACTGCTGGCAACGGTGAAAGTATGGTACTTCCTTTCCAGAATACTTTTGACATTTTTTGTATCTCCTTGCTTTTTTATTTTTGATATTCTGACCTCTATATTATTTATCAAATACAATTTTTGCTAAAAATCAAGAGTAAAGAGGATATAAAAATAATATCAGGATTTATTATATCATATTTCTGAAAAAATTTCAATGTTTTCGGTGACTGTTTTCGCTGTTTTTTTTATTTACTTTAAGTTATAATTATTTTTGAAGGGGGGAATATATATGAATGTAAATATAAAATCTAATGGTACTTATGCTGTAGCTTTACTTAGCGGTGAAATTGATCATCATAATGCAAAAGAAATACGTGAAAAACTGGACAAGTTTATTATTTCTAATCAGCCAAGGGAACTTGCTATCGATTTCAGGGATATTTCTTTTATGGATAGTTCGGGAATCGGTCTTATTATGGGAAGATATAAGCTTATCAGTCAGTGCGGAGGAAGACTTATTGTTAAAAATCCACGTGAATATATAAAAAGGGTTTTGAAAATTTCAGGTATAGAACGTCTTGTCAGGATTATAAATGACAGAATTTAAAAAAGATATATTAAAAATAGGAGAAAAAAATGGAAATCATAAATGAAGTTAAATTTACAATGCCTTCACTTTCAATAAATGAGAGTGTTGCAAGAGCTGTTGTGTCATCTTTTTTGATTCAGGCTGATCCTTCTGTTGAGGAACTTTCAGAAATACGCACAGTGGTTTCTGAAGCTGTTACAAATGCTATAGTCCACGGATACAGAAATATCAGCGGTAATATAGAAATGACAGTAAAGCTTCTTAAAAACAGAGAAATTTACATAAAAATCAAAGATAAGGGCTGTGGTATTGAAAATATAGAACAGGCTATGGAACCTCTCTTCACAACAGCTCCAGAAGAAGAACGCTCCGGACTTGGATTTTCGGTAATGCAGTCATTTACGGATAGCCTTAAAGTAAAAAGTAAATCTGAAAGCGGAACAACTGTTGTAATGCGTAAGAAGTTAAAAAACAATGAATAATAGTAACAATAATAATAAAAGACCGATTGCGGAAGAAAACTTAGGACTTGTACATCTCTGTGCAAATAAGTTCAGGGGAAAGGGTATTGATTATGATGAACTTTATTCAGCAGGTTGTGTTGGTCTTTTGAAAGCCGTTAAATCTTTCGATACTGAAAGAGGAGTAAAATTTTCTACATATGCCGTTCCAGTGATACTTGGAGAGATAAAAAGACTTTTTCGTGATGGCGGAATGGTTAAAGTAAGCAGAAGTCTTAAAGAATTGTCAATTAAAATTCAGAGAATACGTGAAGAGTTTGTAAAGTTAAATCAGCGTGAACCTGTTCTTTCTGAACTTGCTGAACTTTCAGGTGTTGATATTTCTGAAATTTCGGAAGCTCTTTGTGTAAGCCAGCCAGTTATGTCTCTGACATCAGAAAATGATGATGAAAATCAGATTGATATACCGTCGGAATCTCCCGATGCTGAAATTGTTGATATACTTGCACTTCGTCAGGTAATGTCAAAAATTAAAGAAACTGACAGGTTTCTTATTGAACTTCGCTATTTTAAAGGTCTCACACAATCAAAGACGGCTGAAATTTTAGGTATGACTCAGGTTCAGGTTTCAAGAAAGGAAAGAAAAATTTTACTTGAAATACGTGAGAAGCTATTGGAATAAATTATTATTCTTTAAGCAACTTTTACAAAAAATGTTACAATTTACACTTGATTTATTTGTATTTTTATAGTATAATCTTCATTATTAAATATTTGAAAGGTCGGATTTGATGCTTAAAGCGATATGTTCTAAAA
>CAMWNQ010000200.1 GCA_947175655.1 uncultured Clostridia bacterium
GTTATATTTTATAATTAATGTTCTGAAAATCTGATTTTTCAAATAGTTTTTAAAGAAATTCACTTTAAAAACAGAGTTTTAATTTTGTTTTTTGTTTTAAGATATTAAACTCTATTAGGTTTTCGAACAGGTCTATTGAATCAAAACCACCCGAATCCCCGAATATTTTTCGAAAAGACGATTTTTAAAATTACTTTCGTCAATATCCTTTGAAAAGTACTCTGAGCGTGCTGAATACGCAAACTTTTTACAAAAAAAGAAATCCCATATACCGCTATTTTACGGTATATGGGACTTTTCGCAACTCTTCCGATTACGCATTTACGATTGGTGGAGGCGAGGAGAATTGAACTCCTGTCCGAAAACCCATTCATACGACTTTCTACGAGCGTATCTTATTGATTAAAATTCCCAGCAAAAACCGTTAACAAGCAAACTGAATAAGCTGGTAGTCCGAATACATCTCACCGGAACGGACACTCCGACAAGACGTTGACCGCTAATCGACGCCTGACAAACAGTCGCGGTACTCTGTCAGCAGACGGAAGCAGACTTAGGCTGCTACCTGTAAGTTTGTTCTTACAGAAATATTTTTTCTAGCGTTTATATTTAAACGATGGCACAGTTTAAAGAGAATATACCGGCTCTGCTCGCTTATCGGACTTCAAAATTCCCGTCGAAACCTTTACGCCCCCATTAGAGGGTAAGGCAATCAGCATAAAGAAGCACCTTACCTGATAAGTATAACACGAATTATTTAAAAAGTCAAGAAAAAAATCAGTATTTTTTTTGAGTTTTTTTGTTAATTGTCAGTTATCCAGAAGAGCGTAACTTCTGCCATTATTAAGTTTTATGTACAAAAAATTATCATCAGACGTGGCGTTCCGGTAATCAAGAAAAATTGGACAGATATAGAAATTATTCAAATCATCATAAATGTAATAGGGATGATGATTTTTAGAATTTTCTTTGCGATGACCGAATTTTGCATAGCTCAGGGAATAGTTATCTTTTTTTATGCAGGATATATCGCAGTTGAAACCGAAATCTTTTCCGAACCCTCTTATTAAGAAATATAAAAAAACCAACATAAACAATATCAAACTAATAATCTCTTCACAATCATCACTGAAATTTACATCTTTTTTAATTATTGAAGGTAACATTTGAAATAGTTCCCATACAGAGCTAACAATACAATAAAGCATCGGAGCCAATTTTCTGCAACGTTGATTATCGACGTATTTGATGATAATATTTTTTTGTTTTTCTGAAAGATATATCTGATAAGCTGACATAAAAACATCCCCTATACATATATAATATAGTATTTATTGATTTCGTAATTTCATATTCCTGTCAATTTCACGTTTTGCATCACGCCTTGCAGAATCTTCACGCTTATCATAGAGTTTTTTACCTTTACATAATCCGATTTGGATTTTAACCCTTGAATCTTTAAAGTATATAGAAAGCGGAATAATAGTTAAACCGTCCTGTTTGACCTTTCCAAAAAGTCTGTTGATTTCACTTTTGTGCATAAGAAGTTTTCTTACTCTAAGGGGGTCACGGTTAAATATATTTCCTTTTTCATATGGTGATATATGCATACCCTTTATAAATATTTCTCCGTTATCTATAGAACACCAGCTGTCTTTAAGATTAACACTTCTTTGTCTTATGGATTTAACTTCTGTTCCAACAAGTTCGATTCCTGCTTCAAAGGATTCCAAAACAAAATATTCATGTCTGGCTTTACGGTTTTCAGAAACAGTCTTAGTACCTTTTGTTCTCATTTTATTGTCATCTCCCTAAAATTTATAAAAATAAGATGTATATATTATATATTATCATCAAAGATTTGTCAATAAAAAAATTAAAAAGCAATATTCATACTGCATTGATTTTATATCTGATTTTTATGAAAAGGTTTTGGAATGACAGTTGACAAAAGTCTAAAATAGAGATATAATGACATATATTAATATATCAAAAGGACGTATTATCATATGAATACTTTGTATTTTAAATATGCTGTTGAGGTCGAGCGTACACATTCAATAACAAGAGCAGCATCTAATCTTTATATGGCACAGCCAAATTTGAGTAAAGCTATAAAGGAACTTGAAGATACTTTAGGAATAACTATCTTTGAAAGAACACCAAAGGGAGTTATTCCTACTTTAAAAGGAAAAGAATTCCTTGAATATGCAAAAAAAATACTGATACAAATGGAAAAAATGGAATCACTTAAACTTTCAAAAAACAGAGTCTGCCAGAGTTTTAATGTTGCTGTTCCGGGTAGTTGTTATATATCATCTTGTATATCTGAATTTATTTCTGAACTTGATGTTTCTCAGGATATAGATATAAATGTTGAACGAATGAATTCTGTTGATATGATAAATTCTGTATCAGACGGAAAATATAATCTTGGTATAATTCATTATCCACTTGAATATGAAAATTATTTTACTGATTTTCTTAAGGACAAAAATCTTAAAAGTGAAGTTATATGGACTTTTGAACATCTTCTTTTGATGTCAAGAAATAATCCTGTTTCAGAAAAGGAAAAAATATCCGAGCAGGATATTGAAAATCTTATTGAAATTATGCATGATGATATATATGTCCCTTATATAAACGGCATAACTAAAAAAAATATTTCTTCAAAAAGAATTGTTATTCATGAAAAAATTAGTCAGTTTGAAATACTCTGCAATATACCGCAATCTTTTATGTGGGCATCTCCTGTACCTGAATATATTCTTGAACATTACAACCTTATCCATAGAAAGTGCAGTCATCTTTCTTCAAAATGCAGGGATATGATTATTTTCCCTGAGGGCTATAAATTTACCGATATTGACCGTAAATTTGCAGATAAAATTTATTCCTCAAAAAATAAGGTGTCATTTGTTGAATATATATAGATATATATAAAGCTGATTTTATATATAATTATATATATG
>CAMWNQ010000201.1 GCA_947175655.1 uncultured Clostridia bacterium
AATGCAACATATTTTTATAAGTTTGGTAATTCTACAGAATAAACACAAATTATTTTGAATGTTTTGTAAAAAATAACATATTCAGAATTATCTGTTATCAACAAAACCGACTTTTTTATAAGCCTTTGATACAATACGTTGTGAATAAGAAAGGGCTTTTTCAGCACCTTCAGTATAGCATTTTTTAAGATAATCTTTATCACTGCTGTACTGTGCAAATTTTTCACGTATAGGTGCAAGATGGTCAGCAACAGCCTCACCTACTGCAAGCTTGAAATCTCCGTATCCTTTTCCGGCAAACTCCGAAGTGATTTCATCAAAATTCTTACCTGTAACACTTGAATAAATGGTCATAAGATTATTTATACCGTCTTTTCCCTCACGATAACATACTTCTGCTTCACTGTCAGTAACAGCACGCTTAAACTTACGTATAATAGTATCCTTATCATCAAGAATGAGAATACAGGCGTTAGGATTTTCATCAGATTTTGACATTTTTTTAGTTGGTTCCTGAAGTGACATTACTTTTGCACCAACTTGCGGAATATAAGCTTCCGGAACTGTAAAGAGTTCTCCGTAACGCTGATTGAAGCGCTGTGCAACATCTCTTGCAAGTTCAAGATGCTGTTTCTGGTCAATACCAACAGGAACTAAATCAGCATTATAAGCAAGAATGTCCGCAGCCATAAGTACAGGATATGTAAATAAACCGGAGTTTATATCATCAGGGTGACGTTTGCTTTTATCTTTAAACTGAGTCATTCTTGAAAGTTCACCGAATTGCGTTGAACAATTAAGAATCCAGTTGAGTTCAGCATGTGATTTAACATGACTCTGTATAAAAAGTATAGATTTTTCAGGGTCAATACCGCAAGCCATAAGCAAAGCATAAGCATCAAGAGTATTTTTTCTGAGCTTTGCAGGTTCCTGTTTAACTGTTATAGCATGCATATTTACAACGCAGTAAATACAATTATATTCATCCTGAAGAGGACCCCAGTTGCGAACTGCTCCTATATAATTTCCAAGGGTAAACGTACCAGTAGGCTGAATACCACTGAAAATAATTTTTTTATTTTCCATAGTAAAAAAGTTCTCCCAACAAGTGATTTAATAATTAGCCTCTGCTAGCCTGGTCTTTAAGCTGACAGTTTCTTACTTCTGCAAGCACTTTCTGATAGAGATTAAAAAATCCTCTTTTTTCCGGTGATTCCTGTGCAACAGTAGCCGGAAGAAATTCAGTTTTATAAACTCCCTTGTTTGTAATAAGATATGCAAAATGTTTATTTCCAATAGGAAGGTCATATGATTTTACCTTTTCACACTGTGAAAGAATATTATTGGAGTAAAGCACAAGAGTACGTGTAGCCTGCACAAGATTTACATATTTCTGTGATGCTCCAGTATATTCTCCTCCCATATTGAAGTAAAGATTAGTAGCACCGTTAATAAATGATACCATTGTAGTAAGTACAGAATTACCCATAGGCATATCAATAACAACACCATAAACTTCATTTGGCTGAAGCTTGATTTTAAAATATTTTGACGGGAATGTTATTGCCTGACCTCTTGTCATAAGATATTGCTGTGTGACACTGTATCTGTCCAGTGGTGAACGTCTAGCCATAGTAAAAATTCCTTTCATTTTAAAATTGATTTAAAAATTATTTAAACATTTCTTTTGTAAGTTTTCCTAAAATTTCAGTACCCTGTACAAGCTGTTCATCAGTAGGAGTAGAGAAATTAAGACGAAATGATGTTGTAACATCATTTTCTGATATATTAAAAGCATTTCCAGGTACAACTGCTATTTTATATTCTGAAACAGCCTTTTTGCAGAAAGCCTGCATATCAGAATTTTCAGGAAGAGTACACCATATAAAAAGACCGCCTTGAGGTCTTGTAAAAGAAATTTTATCGGAGAAGCACTCTTCTATTTTAGAAATCATAAGACCGCATTTTCTTTTATAAACACTTCTAAGGAAATCAAAATGTTTTTTCATATCAACCTGTGTTATAAAACGGTGACATACAACCTGAGCCCATATATTTGAATGAACATCAGAAACCTGCTTGCAGACAACTATTTTCTGAATAATTTCCTTTGGAGCAGAAACATAACCTGTTCTGAAACCTGGGGAAAGAATCTTTGAAAAAGTTCCGGAATATATAACTCTTCCTTCTGTATCAAGAGATTTTATTGAAGGTATTTCTTCACCGTCAAATCTGAGGTCACCATATGGATTATCTTCAAGGATAATAAAATCGTATTTCTTTGCAAGTTCATAAACAGCTTTACGTTTTTCCCAAGACATTGTAAGTCCTGTTGGATTCTGAAAATTCGGTATAAGATAAAGTATCTTGACTTTTTTATCTGATTTAAGAACTTCTTCAAGTTTTTCAAGATTAATGCCGTCATTTTCAAGCTCAACGCCCACAAGGTTAACATTATATGACCTGAAAGCATTCAAAGAACCAATAAAACTTGGAGCTTCACATATCATAGTATCGCCTTCGTTAAGAAGAACTTTACAGGAAAGTTCATTAGCTTGCTGAGCTCCTGATGTGATAATCAAATCATCAATATCAGAGTTAAAGCATTTTTTTTCACTCATTAATTTTTTAAGTTCATCTCTAAGAGGAGAATAACCCTCTGTAACACTATATTGAAGTGCAAGTATAGGGTCATTTTTCAATAAATCAGCAGATATTTCCGCAATTTTATCTGTAGGAAAAGCTTCCGGAGCAGGGTTTCCGGCAGCAAAGGAAATGACATCTGGGTCTGAGGTAAATTTAAGAATTTCTCTTATTGCAGAAGCTTTGAGAGAAGAAACTTTATCAGAAAAAATATAATTCACTATCAAATCAACCTTTCTTAATTAATTGCATAATGATATTATACCACATATTTTTATAAACATCAACATATAAAT
>CAMWNQ010000202.1 GCA_947175655.1 uncultured Clostridia bacterium
TAACATAAATATAAAAAATAAGCAAGCATTTTTCCAAAAAATATTGTAAATTTTTTGTGAATAAAAAAGTATTTTTTAACTAAAATAGTCACTCCCGAAAGAGTGACTATTTTTATGATATATAATTCAAAATATAATTAATCTATAACAACAGAAACCTTTAAATCTCTTTTTGTAGCACCAGCACGCATAATCGTACGGAGAGCCTTCGCATTTCTGCCCTGTTTGCCAATTACACGACCCATATCATCAGGAGCAACAGAGAGATGAAAAACGATTACACCTTCTGCATCTGGTTCATCTTCAGTTATTTTAATAGCATCTTTATCATCAACAAGACCTGCTGTGATAGCATATAATAATTCTTTCATAAAAAAAATACCTCCAGTATCTCAAACAGAGGCAAGACAAAGTCTTTGCCCCCGTTTTGTTATCAAAATTTCTAAATTTCTGATTAGAGAATACCTTCTTTTTTAAGAATACCCTTTACAGTGTCAGTAGGCTGAGCACCGTTTGAAATCCAAGTCTTAGCCTTATCAGCGTCAACCTTGATAACTGATGGCTCCTTAGTAGGGTCATAATAACCTATTTCTTCAATAAATCTGCCATCTCTTGGGTATCTTGAATCAGCAACAACTATACGATAGAAAGGAGCTTTCTTAGCACCCATTCTTCTGAGTCTGATTTTAACTGCCATTTTAAATTCACCTCCAGAATTTTTTTATAAAAATGATGTATATATCAAAGCGGATAACCGCATTTGAACTTTAAAAATCAATCACCGTTTATAATTGTGATTATGCCTAATATGACCAATAAGATTCCAATAACAGCAAATATTATTTTTAAAATCTTCTTGCCTGAAGTAAAAGCAAGTACCAGAAATGTAAATGCTATAATAAATATTATAATTTCTGTTCTGTTTGATGGATTGATTTCAATACTATTGCCTGAACTTCTGCTGTGATGAATACGACTGCGATGTCTGATATGTCTCATAACCACGCAAAACACTTCATTCATAATTTATCAGACTATAGGAGGGAGATTTCCTCCGCCCTTACCAGCAAGCTTGTCAAAATTCATACCAGCAAGCTGTTTTCTTGCTTTTCTTTGCATCATCTTTCCCTTACTGCCTGTAAACTGCTTCATAACCTGTTGCATCTGTTCAAACTGCTTGATAAGACGATTTACATCTTCAACCTTAGTACCTGAACCGGCAGCAATACGTCTTTTACGAGAAGGATTGATAATTGAAGGTTTAGCGCGTTCAGCTTTTGTCATAGAAGTAATAATAGCTTCAATTCTTCCGAACTGACCTTCATCTATATCAGCATCTTTAATTTTATCGCTTACTCCTGGGAGCATAGATATTATAGATTTAACTGAACCAAGTTTTTTAATTTGTTTAAGCTGGTCTAAAAGGTCGTCCATATCGAATTTATTCTCCTTAAGCTTTTTAGTAAGCTTTTCGGCTTCATTTTTAGACATAACATTTTCAGCTTTTTCAATAAGGGTAAGCATATCGCCCATACCAAGAATTCTTGATGCCATTCTTTCAGGGTGGAACTGTTCAAAATCATCCAGTTTTTCGCCCATACCTACATATTTAATAGGTTTTCCGGTAACAGCAAGAACAGAAAGTGCAGCACCGCCTCTTGTATCAGAATCAAGCTTTGACATTAACACGCTTGTAATACCGATAGCTTCATCGAAAGATTTTGCAACGTTTACAGCATCCTGACCGGTCATAGCGTCAACAACAAGCATAATTTCAGTAGGATTTGTCTCTTCCTTGATTTCTTTAAGTTCATTCATAAGCTCAGTATCAATGTGGAGACGACCCGCAGTATCAAGAATAACAATATCATTGCCATAGTCCTTAGCATATCTGAGAGCCTGCTTTGCGATAATAACAGGATTTATCTGACCCATTTCAAAAACTTTGACCTGTGCCTTTTCACCAACAACCTGAAGCTGATTGATAGCAGCAGGTCTGTATATATCGCAGGCAACAAGTAAAGGTCTGTGTCCTTCTTTTTTAAGGAGCTTTGCAAGTTTTGCAGAATGAGTAGTTTTACCTGAACCCTGAAGACCGCACATCATTATAACCGTTGGAGGCTTTGAAGCAAGAGTTATTCTTGCATTGCTGTTTCCCATAAGAGAGCATAATTCCTCATTAACGATTTTAATAACCATCTGTGCTGGAGTAAGACTCGCAAGTACATCTTCACCGATAGCTCTTTCAGTAACCTTAGCAACAAAGTCCTTAACAACCTTGTAACTTACATCAGCTTCAAGAAGAGCAAGTCTAACTTCACGCATAGCCTCTTTAACATCACTTTCAGAGAGCTTGCCCCTTGACCTAAGTTTCTTAAATACATTATTCAGTTTTTCAGAAAGACCTTCAAAAGCCATAACAACAATCTCCCTTCAGGAAAGTAAAAAATCAAATAATTTCAAGACATTTGCCAACAAGCAAATTAACAGATGATGAAATATCCTTATCGCTGCATTCAGCTGAAACTAATTTTATATCTTCAAGATGTTTTCTTAAATATATAATCTTTTCAGCAAATTTCAGTTTTTTTTCAGTTTCAATGAGAAACTGTTCAGAGCGTTTAATGACATCACGGACAGCCTGACGAGTAATGCCCTGATTATGTGAAATTTCAGAAAGAGATAAATCTTCACAATAATAGAGTTCCATATAATCACGCTGTTTTTCAGTCAGAAGAGCTTCATAGCAATCAAGAAGGAGTACAAATTTTAAATCTTTAGCCATAAAAAACCTCCGACTTTTTCGTAAAGCAAAACCACTTTACATATTATATATCAATTAAACAGAATTGTCAAGCAGTTTTTCAAAAAAACCAAATAAAATATAATTTATAAGTAAAAATGTACAAAACAAATGCCGTTCCATATAATAC
>CAMWNQ010000203.1 GCA_947175655.1 uncultured Clostridia bacterium
CAGGATATATTATATTATCTCTGTCTATTTTTATTTTTCCAGTATCTGAAAAATATATATTTATATGATTCTCAAACCATTCTATAACTGTACCCCAAACAATAGCTCTCACTTCAGGTACTGCAAAAGAAATACCAGTAAAAATCACAATGACTGATGCAACGGCGGAAAGATATTTTTTGTATTTTATTCTGTTGCTTATTTCAATAATGCCTCTGGGATTTATTCCAAAGTTTTTCAAATCCCTGTACATTGCTTTCTGAAATTTCTGAGAAAATACATGTGTATAATTTGGATTAAATCCTTCAAGAAGTTTTTCATCATTTTCAACTGCGTTTTCTTTAAGAGCCTGAAATAAAATTTTTTCAAAATCAGTTTCAGTCATGTGTTTCACCTTCTCTTTTTATAATAATCTCCATAAGCATTTTTTTTGCCCTGAAAATTCTTGAATTTACTGCTTTCATTCCTATTTCAAGAAAGTCTGCTATCTCACGTTCTTTCAGACCGTGCCAGTATTTCAATTCAAGAACTGTTCTGTATTTTTCATCAAGCATATTGAGACAGTTTTTAATATCATCCTTTTCACAGCTGTAGTCTTCACTGAATGTCAGATTATATTTAACCTGATATTCTTCTTCATCAAGAGGTACAGGAGACGTTCGGTTTTTTTTAAACATATCCTTGACTGTATTTTTAAGAATAAGTATTATTAAATTTCTGATATTGTCTTCAGTTATATTGTAAAATTTATCGATGTGATTTATAACTTTCATATATGTATCGTGTACTGCATCTTCTGCGGAACTTTCATTGTTCAACATATTATAGGCTATGTAATAAAGTTTATGCCTGTATTCACTGTAAAGATGTTCAAAAAGTTTTTTATCATCTTCACTTTCGATAGCCATAAGGTAAAAAGCAAGCAATTATTATCTCCCCCCTCACTATATATTACGTATGAAATCATATTTATACTTCAAAAAATAATAGTTAATTGTCTTTTATATCAAGGATTTTAAATTTATAAATACTGTTTCTGGTTTTTATAACAAAACAATCATCTTTCATTATACAATCACCATAACTGGTTCTCAAAAAGTCGCCAAAAATACAAAAAAGTTTTCCAGGATATTGATGCTCACTTACACAAATTATGAGTGGTGCTTCTGTATTAAGATATATAAGACGTTTTTCCCACGATATATCAAAGGCATTAAGTCTCCACATTTCTGTAAGTCTTGCTTTTTCTATTATTTTTACACATCTTGCCATATTTTTTTCTCCTTTTAGTAATTTTCGTTTATAAAATTATTAATAAATTTATTATATCATAAAAATTTTGAATTGTACAGTGACTTTTTTTAGAAAGTCCCACCTCCTAGGACAAATCAAAGAGGAATTATAAAAATCCGAGAAATAAATATTTATATTTTAATTTAAACGTCTCTGTTTAAAAAAAATGATTTTTTTGCCTGTTTATAGAAACGTTGCTTTTAATTTATTCATATTATATTTTACAGACGTTTAATTCTCAAAAGGAGGTGACTTTAATGGAAGATATTAAAAAACTTCTTTTTTCCTGCATTATGGGATTTTTAGCTATGATTACAAAACAATATACTGTTATTTTTACGCTTGTCTGCATTGGTATTGTTCTTGACTGCATTACTGGTCTTATAAAGTCAAAAGTAACTGGTATAGCAATAACAAGCAAAAAGGGAGTCCGTGGTTTCTGGAAAAAAACCGGATTTATTTTCTCATTCGCTTTCGGAATATTTCTTGATAGTTTTATACCAATGCTTCTGGATATTATAAATATTGAATTACCGTTTTCCAGTCCTTTTGGTCTTATCATAGGCGTATATATAACACTCAATGAAAGTATCAGTATTTCTGAAAATCTAATTGCAATAAATCCTGAATCCGTTCCGAAATGGATAGTGTCGCTTTTAAAAAATACTGCTGGCAATATCAATAAAAACAAGAGCAACGACAAGGAGGAGTAAATATGAAAAAATTTGGTATTGATATTTCGTCATATCAGAGAGATATAAACTGGAACAAAGTAAAACAGAATGTTGAATTTGTAATAATGCGTGCCGGATATGGAAGGCTTGCATCTCAGAAAGATGATTTCTTTGAAGAAAATTATAAAAAATGTAAGGATAATGGCATTCCCTGCGGTGTTTACTGGTACAGCTATGCACTTACCAAAGACGATGCATTAAAAGAGGCTGATGCCTGTATTGAAGTTATAAAAAATAAAAAGTTTGAATATCCTGTATATTTCGATATAGAGGACGGTTCACAAAGCCGTCTCGGACGTGAAAAAATTTCAGAAATATCTGAAGCTTTCTGCAAAAGACTTGAAAATGCTGGCTACTGGGTGGGCATATATAGTTACAAAAGCTTTCTTGAAAATAATATCAATGAAAATGTAAGAAAACGTTATGCTATATGGATTGCTCATACCGGTGTTGAAAATACAAATTATTCCGGTCAGTATGGTATATGGCAGTTCTCTCATACCGGCAATATTGACGGTATAAATGGAGATGTGGACTGTAACTATTGCTATACAGACTATCCGGAACTTATGAAACAGACAGGAAAAAATAATTTAAACATTCCGGAAAAAACAGATAACTATGAATACTATACAGTAAAAAATGGTGATACTCTCTGGGATATTGCTGTAAAGTATTATGGAAATGGTTCTGAATATAAAAAAATCAAGGAACTGAATAATCTCAATTCTGATACTATCTACGCAGGACAGGTCATTAAAATATTAAAATAAAAATTAAAGCATAAAAACGCGGTCTTTTCAGACCGCTTTATATTTTTAAATTAATAA
>CAMWNQ010000204.1 GCA_947175655.1 uncultured Clostridia bacterium
GGTTGTCTATTGTAGAACCGTCTTTGGACTATATCATTATTATACTAGGAGGAATTGTAAATGACAATTCAGGAACTCAGAGAAAAAAGAGCAAAAGTGTGGGATACTGCTCGTGATTTTCTCGACAGCAAGAGAAATGCAAGTGGTATCCTTTCCGAGGAAGACGGCAAAACCTATGATGAAATGGAAAAGCAAATTGTTGACCTTGGAAAGGAAATCAAACGTCTTGAAAGACAGGCTGAAATTGAAGCTGAACTCAAAAGTCCTACTTCACAGCCGATTCTTGGCAAGCCTGGAAACCCTGACATTCCGACAAAAACAGGAACTGCAAGCGATGCCTATAATAATGCGTTCTGGAATGTAATCCGTAACAGAAACTGGCACGATATTCATAACGATTTACAGGTCGGCACGGATTCTGAGGGTGGATATTTATGTCCTGATGAATTTGAAAAAAGACTTATTGAAGGTCTTACAGACGAAAATATCTTCAGACAGCTTGCCACTGTAATAAAAACATCTTCAGGTGACAGAAAAATTCCGATTGTCACATCAAAGGGCGAAGCTGTGTGGATTGATGAAGAAAAAGCATACACACTCTCTGATGATGTGTTCGGTCAGGCTTCACTTTCTGCTTACAAGGTTGGAACTGCAATTAAAATTTCTGAGGAACTTCTCAACGATTCCGCATTTGACCTCTCCGCATACATCACAAAGGAATTTGCAAGACGTGTGGGTGCAAAAGAAGAAGAAGCATTCTTTGTTGGTGACGGAAACGGCAAGCCTACTGGAATTTTCAATGCTACCGGCGGTGCTGAAAACGGTGCTACAACAAACACTGCAAACATAACTTTTGATGATATGATGGAACTTTTCTATTCGTTAAAATCTCCGTATCGAAAAAAAGCTTCGTGGGTACTTAACGATTCAACAGTCAAGGCACTCCGCAAGCTTAAGGATGGCAACGGCAATTACATCTGGAGTCCGTCTGTAAGTGCAGGAATTCCGGATACTATAATGAACCGTCCTTACTACACATCGAGTTATGTTCCAGAGAGTACGGCAGGCAGTAAGGCGATTGCTTTCGGTGATTTTTCCTATTACTGGGTGGCTGACCGTCAAGGATTTACTTTCAAGAGACTCAACGAAGCTTTTGCTATGCAGGGTCAGATTGGATTTATTGCTTCAAAACGTGTTGACGGCAGGCTTATTCTTCCCGAAGCAATCAAGACATTAACCATCAAGAAAGCGTAAATAAAGATTGGGGGTGGTCGGGGTGGTAACATTACAGGAAGCTAAAAATTATCTGCGTGTCGACCATTGTGAAGATGACAGGCTGATTTCTGATTTGCTGATGACTGCCAAAAAGTTATGTATGGACGTTGGACGTATGAGTGAAGAGAAATTTGAACATAACGAGGATATTACCAGAACAGCAATGCTGTTCTCTGTATCTTACCTTTATGAAAACCGAAATACTGCGGATTTTCACAAACTTACACTTTCATTGCGTTCTATTCTTTTTGCACAGCGTGAGGGAGTAATTTGATGGAAATCGGAAAACTCAATCAGCGTATCACCATTCTGGAACATTCGACACGTGTCGATAATATCGGCAATCATAAGGCTCAGTGGGATGAATTATTCTCCTGCTGGGCTGCTGTTTCCGTAAAAAATTCAGTGGAAAACTCCGACAACGGCACTACAAAAAAAGTACAGACTTTGCAGTTTATGATTCGACAAAATACAATGACTATGGGAATTTCAACGACTGCAAACTGTATTTCTTTTGGTGGTGTGATTTATGATATTAACGGTATATCACCGAATTTTGAGTATCGTGACTATTTAAAAATCACAGCTGTAGCAAGAAAGGCAGGTGCTTCAGATGAGTAAATCAGGTGTTATTGATATTGATGATTTAGCAGATAAAGTTATGAAAGGTTTGCACGAATATGCAGAATTTGCGGATTCTGAAATGAAAAAAGCAGTCCGAAAAACCGCCACGTCCGTGAAGAAAGAAATTTCTGCGAATGCTCCGAAACGTACAGGCAGATATGCAAAAAGCTGGACAGCAAAAAAGGTCAAGGAAAACAGTCATACCCTTGAAATGACTGTACATTCTAAAAACCGTTATCAAATTGCTCACTTATTGGAACACGGTCACGCCAAACGTGGAGGCGGACGTGTGGAAGGTAAACCGCATATCGCTCCGGCAGAGAAAAACGGAGAAATCCTGCTTGAAGCTCTCATCAAAAAGGGGCTGTCATAATGACTTATGAAGAAATTAACGAAATGATGCAGGAAATGGGCTTTCCTTATGCATATCATCATTTTGCGGAAGGAGAAGCTCCGGAACCGCCTTTTATCATATTTCTTTCACCTGGTGAGAATACCTTTTCAGCAGATAATTTTATGTATTACAGTTTCAAAAGACTTAATATTGAACTTTATACTGACAAAAAGTCGCCGGAAACAGAAAACGTGATAGAAGCTGTTCTCAGGCATCATCACATATTTTATGAAAAATCAGAAGTATGGATAGAGTCCGAAAAACTCTACGAGATACTTTATGAAATGGAGGTTTAAAATTATGAGTATGGAAAAAAACAAAGTCAAATTCGGCTTGAACAAAGTTCACTATGCCAAAATTCTTTCGATTGACGAAAATGGTGTGCCGACCTACGGAAAGCCAGTACGTATCCCAGGTGCAGTATCCCTCAGTATTGATGCAAATGGCGAGGCTGAAAATTTCCACGCCGATAATGGAGTATATTATGTCATCAACAACAATTCGGGATACGAAGGAGAACTTGAAATAGCACTCGTAACTACCGATTTTGCGACAGAAAT
>CAMWNQ010000205.1 GCA_947175655.1 uncultured Clostridia bacterium
TCGCTGAAAGTATATATAATAAGGAATAATATGAAGTAAAGTAATTATGAAATTCGTATAAGTAATGGAAATATAAATATATGCATATAAATATAATTTTCAGGAGAATAAAAATGAAAAATATTACAGGAATATTTATGGGGGTTTTTATTATAATGTTTTTAAGCATTATATTTAAAATAAATCCGGCAATAGAATTAAAAGCCAGTGCGATAAGTGAATCACAGGAGACAGCATACAGTGATGACGGATATTATAAATACCAGTCAGAATGCATTTATGACGGTATTCTTATAGATGAAAAAGATTTTAAAGTTAAATACTATTCGCCGGAATTCAATGAAGAGATAGAGAAATACAATATTTTCAGTGGAGAAATACAGTCAGCTGATGATTGTAATTACCAGTATGATTTTTCAGAAGAAAGTGATATATTTGAATTCAAAACAAACGCAGACGAGAGCTGTTATGGATATGACACTACTTTTTATTTAAAAATTTTACATTGTATCAGTTCAGATAAAGAGGCACAGCAATATATAAACAGAATACAGACATTATACAAAGTTTATGACAAGGAATACATATATGATAATGCTTTAAGGGTTTATGTGCGTTTTACTTCTGATACATCTGAGATAAGAAGTATAAGTAGTAATATAACATCAGTAAGCAAGCCTCTGGTAGATGAAAAAGGCGATATATATTATGAAATAAGATTTACTGATGATACTGATATAGATGTTTCAGACTTTGTACAGGAATCATTGTTGAATACAGATTTTTCAGCTGATACTGAATTAATAAGGATTGAAAAAGTATATAAAGAAATCAGTTGTAATGAGCGAATTATTTCCGAAAATATACATGATTATAATTTTGATGATTTTGTGGGCTTATTACACAGTAATCCTAGTTCAGCTGACACTTTCCCTGCAACAGAGGATTTTAATGACTATACGACAACTTTTCCTAAGCCATTAGCAACAGTAACAACATTATCCACAATAGCTGGAGATCAGAACGAATTTACTGATTCTAATAATAACATAGAAACAAATAACAGTCCGGATATTAATGGAGACGGTATAGTCAATATGGCAGATGCTGTAATAATAAGCGATATTCTTCAGGGAAGTGTCAGAAGGGATTCAGATTATATAAGGATAGCTGATGTTAACAACGATGGTGTAATTGATGATATGGATTATTTAAAAGTAGTCAGTTCAATAAACGGATACGGAAATAATATAAAAAACATAACAGTTAATCTGAATTCCTGTGATGAAGGTGCAGACTGTTATGTAAAGATATTAAGTAATGTTGACTTGTCAGATGTAACGGGAGAAATTTCATTGCAAAAAAATATGTTTGGAAAGTATATTGAAATTATGAGACTGGATATTGTTACAGAAGGATTTTATTATATATTCAATGAAAAATATCCAGTTGATTTTGATAGAAGATACAGGCTTATAGCTGATGTATTTTATGATCATAAAAGAGTAACAGTTGATGACAGTTGTTTTATATCGTTGTCACGTTAGATAGATTATTTAGAAACTTTCAAATATTTGTTTATACATATTTTTCCACAGCAAAAGCTCCGTCTTGAATAAAGACGGGGTTTTTGTTTTGCCTTCTCTTGGGAAAATTAAGAATTACAAATTATGCATTATAAATTATGCTGAACGCTTGCATTGTAAAATCAAATATGATATAATAAAAATCATATTAATAAACAGGGTGGTGAAATTTGATTTTATGGATTTTGATAAATTTAATTATACTGAATATCTCAGAGAATTCTTTTCAAGAGATGAAAAACATAAAAAAGCATATGTACATAGTTTTGGTTGTCAGCTTAACGTCTCAGATGGTGAAAAGATAAAGGGAATCCTTAAAAATCTGGGATTTGATTTTTCTGAAAAGCCTGAAGAGTCTGATATAATAATTCTGAATA
This sequence comes from uncultured Clostridia bacterium, assembly GCA_947175655.1. Taxonomy (GTDB): domain Bacteria; phylum Bacillota; class Clostridia; order Oscillospirales; family Ruminococcaceae; genus Ruminococcus. The sequence goes on from CAMWNQ010000205.1 coordinate 1,964, forward strand.
CCTGTGCAGTAAGAGAAAGTGCAGAAGACAGAATCTTTGGTATAATAGGTAGTCTGAAAAAGCTTAAAACAGAAAATCCGGAACTTATAATAGGTATAAGCGGTTGTATGACAGCACAGCAAAAGAATGTGGATATAATAAAGAAGAAATATCCTCAGGTTGATATAGTTCTTGGAACTTCTGCAATAAATTCACTTCCGAAACTTATTTATGACTGTGTTCAGGGCCAGAAATTTTCATATGATATATCTGAATATGCTGATTTTTCAAATCCTCAGGAACAGGTAAGGGAAAGCAGTTTTAAAGCGTCAGTCCCTATAATGTTTGGCTGTAATAATTTCTGCACATACTGTATAGTTCCATATGTAAGAGGACGTGAAAGGAGCAGGAATTCTCAGGAAATAATAAATGAAGTAAAACAGCTTGTAAATGAGGGATATAAGGAAATAATGCTTCTGGGTCAGAATGTAAATTCATACGGAAAGGATTTAAAAGACGGCATATCATTTCCGGAACTTCTCAGAAGTCTGAATGAGATAGAGGGAGACTTTATAATAAGATTTATGTCATCTCACCCTAAAGATGCAACAAAAGAACTTCTTGATACTATTATCAAATGTGATAAAGTTGCAAAACATCTTCATCTTCCGGTACAAAGTGGAAGCAATAGTATACTTAAAGCTATGAATAGAAATTATACAGTTGAAAAGTATCTTGAGACTGTCAATTATCTCAGAAGATATGACAGCAACTTTTCGCTTACTACTGATATAATAGTAGGATTTCCGAATGAAACGGACGAAGAATTTGAAGATACTATAAAGCTTATAAAACTTGTTGAGTATGACAATATATATTCATTTATATATTA
>CAMWNQ010000206.1 GCA_947175655.1 uncultured Clostridia bacterium
ATTTTATCATATTTCAATAAAAAAGTCAAGCAAAAATATTTTGTGCAATTCGAGATAAACCATTTCGATATATTCTGACTTGTTTACTATAAAATATGTACGAAATGCTTGTGAAAACGTTAATATCTTTTCACGATTGCTATTATTGACATTTTTTGTCGTAAGATGTATAATTAAAAAGCTGTTTATCGGCATATTTCTTTATTATGTTCAGGAGGAAAATTATGGAACAATCAGAATTGTCATCTATTAAAAAAACCGAGGAAAAACTTAAACCAAAGCTTTTTTCCGTTATGAAAGGTTATTCAAAGGGTCAGCTCATAAAGGATATTGTTTCGGGCATTATTGTAGCTATTATTGCATTGCCTCTTTCAATTGCTCTCGCACTTGCATCAGGAGTTAATCCCGAACAAGGTCTTTATACTGCAATTACTGCCGGATTTGTAGTTTCTTTTCTTGGCGGAAGTCGTGTTCAGATTGCAGGTCCTACCGCTGCTTTTGCTACTATTGTTGCAGGCATAGTAGCTTCCGAAGGTATGGACGGACTTGTTATTTCAACTGTTATGGCAGGTATTTTTCTTGTAATTATGGGTCTCTGCCGATTTGGAAGTTTTATTAAATACATACCGAATACTATTACATCCGGATTTACTTTTGGTATTGCTGTTACCATTGTTGTTGGACAGATTAAGGATTTTTGTGGTATGTCATTCAGTGGTTCTCCTATAGAAACGACTGAGAAAATAGCTGAGATTATTAAATCTGCCAGTACTTTTAATGTTCAGGCATTTCTTATTGGTTTACTTTCATTAGCAATTCTTATTTTATGGCCTAAAAAACTTAATAAAATTCCACCATCACTTATTGCTGTTATAGTAGGAGCTGTTATTGTGAAACTTAGTGGAATTAATGTAAATACCATTGGTGACCTTTATGAAATTTCTTCAGCTCCACCATCTTTTTCACTTCCTAAGGTAAGCCTCAGCCGCATAAGAGCACTTATTCCTAATGCATTTACTATTGCTATTCTTGCTGCTGTTGAATCATTGCTTTCATGCGTTGTTGCGGATGGTATGATTGGCTCTAAGCATCGTTCAAATATGGAATTGACTGCTCAAGGTGTAGGAAATATTGTTTCTGCACTTTTTGGTGGAATTCCTGCAACGGGTGCTATTGCACGTACTGCCGCTAATATTAAAAACGGTGGAAGAACTCCTATTGCCGGTATGGTTCATGCAATTGTACTCCTTGTTATACTTGTACTTCTTATGCCATATGCCGCTATGATACCTATGCCTACAATTGCAGCTATTCTCTTTATTGTAGCTTATAATATGTGTGGTTGGAGAGGAATTGCAAATCAGATAAAAATATCTCCTAAAAGTGATATTGCAGTTCTTTTTACTACTCTTATTCTTACTGTTGTATTTGATCTTGTAATTGCTATCGGAGCAGGTATTGTTCTTACTGCACTTCTCTTTATGAAACGAATGGCAGATGTTACTGAAGTTCACAGCTGGATTTATGTTGATGATGAGGATACAGACCCCGACCATATATCTCTTAAAAAAGTTCCTGATAATACGAGAGTTTATGAGATAAATGGCCCGATGTTCTTTGCGGCATCTGATAAATTCAATTATATTCTTAATGATTATGGAAAAATTGATGTTCTTTGCATAAGAATGAGAAATGTTCCTGCCATTGATGCTACAGGCGTTGAAAGTCTAGATAAAATTACTAAAAGATGTAAAAAACTTAATATTGAAGTTGTATTCTCTCATGTAAATGAACAGCCTATGCATGCAATGGAAAAGGCCGGATTTGTTGAAAGAATAGGCAGAGAAAATTTCTGTGACCATATAGATTCTGCTTTAATCAGAGCAGCTGAACTTGAAAAAATTGCAGCTTCTAAAAAGGTATAACAAAATTATTATTATTTAAATTCCAGATTAATCAGAAATAATTATAAGCCTCCGGATATTCAAGATAATGAATTCCAGAGGCTTTTTTTAAATGTTTTCTATTGTATTTATAAGTTCATTCCAGTTTTTTATTCTTAAATGCGGAAAATTAATTAAAAAACTGTCATTTTTTTCGTGGAATTTACTTGGAACAGTTCTGTCATCATAGTATACCGGAAATAATCCGGAATTATAAGCACCAAAAACATCAACTTCTACATCGTTACCACAATACCAGATTTCATCTGCTGAAAATCCGGATTTTCTGATAGCAAGGTCAAAGATATGCTTTTCAGGTTTGCGGAAAATATACTCACTTGAAGTTATAATAAAATCAAATTTGTGATTCGGGAAATTTTCTTCCAATCTTTTTCTGAGTGCATTTCCCGACCAGCAAAGATTACTTATAATTCCAGTATGTATATTGTTATCTTGTAAATATGAAAGTATCTTTGAAGCATTAGGTGTTTTTTGAGCATTAGCAATACCATTGAAGATAATTTTTTCTGCCTGTTCTATCGGAATGGAAAGTTTCATATTGAAATGTTCTAGTACATAACGTAAGAAAATATGCTCATGAATTTCTATGAATTCTCCACGCATTCTGCGGATTTCGTCAAATAAATCCAGAAGATATTTACTGAATTCTTCAAGACTTATATTATATGGATTTTCACTGATATAAGGATAAATTGCCTTGTTTCCTGCTGATGGACAAAAATCCGGTTCATACATTAAAGTTCCGCCATAGTCAAATAAAATCATTTTGGGTTTCATATTTGTTTTCTTAACTCCACCGTCTTTCTTTTTTGATATTATAGCATTACTTATATCACATGTTTTTTCTGAAATCAATATGTAATTT
>CAMWNQ010000207.1 GCA_947175655.1 uncultured Clostridia bacterium
AAATAAAAATGAAATTGATATTTTCTATCAGGATATTATAAATTGTCTTGATAGATTTTCTGAGAAAAAACTTCAGGAAATAATGCATCTGCTTAGTGAATGTTCTAAACTTAAAACTGCTGATATTATTCATATAGCTAAAGATAAAAATGTTAATACAAATGTAAGAAGATCGGCAATATTTGCTATTGGATACGCAAAAGACAAATCAAAATATGCAAATGAATTTGTTGAATTTTTGAATGATGACGACCTCTGGATTGTTCATCAGGCATTGCAGTCGTTCAGAGAGGTTTATAATAAAAGATTTTTTAAGAAATGCCGTGAACTGATGAAGAAATATCCTAAAAATGATGAGCATTATATTCACAGCAATGCAGAAACATATATTCAATTACATATACGTGGATTTTTTAGTTTTTGGAAAGGATGATATAATTTGAAGTATACACAGGGGAAATATCCCGTTTTAAAAAAGACTGCTATAGCATGTCAGACATACAGTTTTGAAATACTTTGTCCGGAAATAGCAGAAATAGCATTAGCCGGACAGTTTGTGCATATAAGGATAGAAGGATTTACTCTTAGAAGACCTGTTTCAATATGTGGTATAGACAAGTCAAAAGGAACTTTAAGAATAGTATTTGAAATCAGGGGAGAAGGTACAGAGATGCTTTCAAGAATTAATGAAGGCAGTCTTATAGATATGCTTGCACCTCTTGGACACGGTTTTACTCTTAATCCTGAGTTCAAGAAAGTAGTATTGATAGGAGGAGGCATAGGAAATCCACCTATGTTACCGCTTGCAGAATATTATGGCGAAAGAGCTACAGTAATAAGTGGCTTCAGAAGTGCTGATGCAGTAATACTTCAGAATGATTTCAAGAAGACAGATGCAGAAACTATAATATGTACAGATGACGGAAGCCTTGGCATACATGGATTTGTTACTGAACCTTTGAAAGAACTTATAGAAAACGATAATGATATAGATATGGTATATGCCTGTGGACCTATGCCAATGCTCAGAAATATTGCAAAAATCTGTGACAGAAAATGTGCTTGTGAAGTTTCACTTGAAGAGCGTATGGGATGTGGAATAGGAGCATGTCTTGTATGTGCATGCAAGGCAAAGAAAAATGATGAGGAATATTTTGCACATGTATGTAAGGAAGGACCTGTATTTAAAGCAGAGGAGGTATTTTTCTAATGGCTGATTTATCTGTTAATATATGTGGAGTTGAATTTAAAAATCCGGTTATACCAGCATCAGGAGTATTCGGGTATGGAAGAGAATATGAAGAATTATTTCCTCTTTCAAAACTTGGCGGAATTGCAACAAAGGGAACTACCATAACAAAAAGAACGGGAAATCTCTCACCAAGAATTGCAGAAATATCGTCAGGAATGATTAATTCAGTAGGCTTGCAGAACCCCGGAATAGATTATTTTATAGATACTGAACTTCCGAATCTTATGACAAAAGATACAGTAATAATTGCAAATATTGCAGGTTCAACAGTTGATGAATGCGTTGAGATTGCAAGAAAACTTGATAACACTGATGTGCATATGATTGAGCTTAATATATCTTGTCCTAATGTAAAGCAGGGTGGTGCAGCCTTTGGAACATCTTGTACAAGTGCAGAAAATATTACGTCAGAAGTAAGAAAAGCTACTAAAAAGCCTCTTATAGTTAAACTGTCACCTAATGTAACAAGCATAACTGATATTGCAAAAGCCGTTGAGAGTGCCGGAGCTGATTCAGTATCTCTTATAAATACTCTTCTTGGAATGAAAATAGATATAAATACACGCAGACCTGTATTAAAAAATAATGTTGGTGGAATGTCTGGAAGTGCAATATTTCCTCTTGCAGTCAGAATGGTATGGCAGACAGCTAATGCAGTAAACATTCCTGTAATAGGAATGGGTGGAATATCCAGCGGAAAAGATGCAATAGAAATGATGATGGCAGGAGCATCAGCTGTTCAGGTCGGAGCTGCTATATTTACTGACCCTTACGCACCAGTGAAAATTATAGATGAAATGAATGAATGGCTTGACAGTAAGAATATAAAATCAGTTAATGAAATTGTCGGAAGTGTAGAGATATGGTAAGGCTTTACCTTATACGTCATGCTGAGTCGATAGGGAATGTTGAAGAATTTTTTCAGGGTTCTCTTGATGTAAAAATAAGCTCCAAGGGATTCAGACAGCTTGAAGAATTAAAATCAAGATTTCAAAATATAAACCTTGACAGGATATATTCAAGTCCTTTGGAAAGAGCATTAAAAACAGCAAGATATGTAAATTTTTATCAGCATCTTGATATAATAAGAGTTCCGGAAATTGCTGAAATAAATGCCGGAGATTTTCAGGGAAAAAAATGGTCTGATTTGCCTGTATTGTTTCCAGAAGAATATTATAACTGGAAAGAAAATCCGGAAAATTTTCAATCTCCAAATGGTGAGAGTATGAAAGATGTATCTGAAAGAATGGCTAAAGCAATGAACGAAATAATTTCAGAGAATAACAGCAAGAATAATAGTAATATAAATATTGCTGTAATATCTCACGGCTGTGCGATAAAGACATATCAGAGCTATTTAATCAGACATTCAGGAAATTTAAAATTAAATATGTCAGAACTTGACTGGGCAGATAATACTTCTGTATCTGAGATAATATTTGATGAGAATCTTAATCCGGATATAGTTTATTTAAACGATAGCTCTCATCTTTCGGCAGAAAATTCTACTTTAAAATTTTCTGAATGGTGTAAAAAGTAGTATAAATTGATATTAGTAT
>CAMWNQ010000208.1 GCA_947175655.1 uncultured Clostridia bacterium
GAATTATTTTGTCAATATAATAAGTGATTTTTATAATATAAAAAATTTTCAAAAAAATTTGAAGTAAAATTATATCTGTAGTCGTATTAACTTATGAAGGGAATTTTTTCTCAAATTTTAAAATAAAAGGGAGATTACTATTATGAAAAAGAAATTTAATTATTTAACCGCTTCTGCACTTGCTCTTTCATTTGCAGTATCCGCAGTAATTCCGACTGTTGCAAATATACCGGCAGTCTATGCTGAATCCGAAGATGTAACAGTCAAAAATACTGTCAGTGGTCACGAGATTCCTTCAGACTACTATGAAGCAGATAAATTTTATAATCAAATAGGTGAAATTTCATATTGTGCCTGTGGTCAGATTGTAACTTGTGTTCCTGTTGCAGATGTTTATAGAGATTTAAAAACTACTTACATTCTTGACGGTGAAGAACTTTATTTAACACCACAAAGAAATTTTGAACCAACAGAAACTCTTCCTGTAGAAGGATATACTCCAAGATTCAAAGGTTATGAATCAGTTGCATTCTTTGGAGACAGTAAAGTCGGAAAACATACTCTTAAAATAAATGTGGAATTTGCGGCAAAATCTTCAATAGAAAGCGAACCTCTTCCGACAGTATATCAGAAAGAATATGTATTTGAATATGAAGTTGACGAAAATCACATTATAATTCCAAATATTCCGAACACATTCAGACAGACTGAAAAATTTATGGAAAATTACGGAAACTATCAGCTTCAGGGCGATAAAATTATTGTTTGTACTCCTTGTTTTTCAGATGGTGGTTACAATGTGGTTGTAGACAGCAATGCAACTCTTTTATCAGAAAGTTCATTCTCATCAGATGAAGCATTAACCATTGATGATACTGGTTATCTTATGCCACCAGTCCCAGGAGCTGCGGTAAATAAAGTTCTTGTATTTGATGCCTCAAAAGAGGGTACTTATTCAGTGGATATATTCAATAAAAGAGAATGGGAAAACGAAACTCATAACCATATCATATTTACCTACAATGTGGACAAAGACGGAAAAGTAACTTTTGATGATTCTGCATCACTCCAGATTCCACAGAGTTATGAAGAGGCTAAAGAATTTATAGAAAAATATGGTGAAAGTGAAACAGATGGCAAACGTGTAATTTCAGTTATTCCTGTTATAAATTCCGAAGATTTTTCAATAGAACCTTCTTCGGAAACACAGGAAATAAAACCATATACCAAACAAACACAAACATATTATTACAACTCAAAAGATAAGGGAATAAAAGGTTGTAAAGGATATATGGTAACAACATATACAATGAAAACTGATGCATCAGAAAATGAAACTCTTATAAATTCATCAGGTTCATTATTTCAGGTAATAAGAACAAAATGTGACCATTTTGAAGAAGTATATAAAATTCACTATCTTATCAACAAAGAAACAGGAAAATTTGAAGAATATTCAGTTGAACCTCAAAGCCTTGCAGACTGTAAAGTATTTGAAAATAAATATGGCACTTTTGCCGTTGACCAGAATCAGAAAAAAGTTGTAGCAGTTGTTCCTGGAGGATACGTATGGGGAGCAATAGAACTTTCCGATGAAGGTTCAGCAAAAATGTTAGAGGAAAAATATTGTTATAATCACTATTTTATTGATGATGAAGGAAACGTTATGCATATTGATGACGGTGGCGGATATAAAATATTAACATTCGATGCCTCAAAAACTGGAACATATTCTATAAAACTTGATGATAGATTTGGTATGATGGAAAATTCATCCTGTGAATATACTGTTGATGAAAACGGCAATATATCCCTTAAATTAACAGAGATTACACCTCCTAATCCTGTTATAACAGGTATTGAGACTTATGATGAGGCTGATGCAATCTTTAAAGAAAACGGCGGTTATCTTATAAATGATAAAGAAATTTCAATTGTCATTCCAAATTTAATATACTGTCATGGTTATGATGAAGAGTATAACGGAATCCGTCCGGAATTTTTAAAAGAAATTAAAGTACTTAATCCTGATGTGCTTGGTTTTGATACATTAGATGATGATACACAAGTTTATATTCCTGATAGAAATGTGGGATATACTGTTTATACTTATGATTTAGGTATGGATATATCATTTATAACAACTAATGGCGATTGTATTTTAGCACCAGCACAATTTCCAATTGACTTTTCAGTAACGTATAAGACATATAATTCAAATGATGTTATAACTCCTGAAGATGATATTTTCTATACATTCAGATTCAATATTGATGATAACGGCAAGATAACAAATACAGGCGTTGTAAGTAAGGATTCAGGTGACGCAAACAATGACGGTACAGTAGATGTTGCCGATGTTGTAGCTATTGCAGCACATATCGGAAATCCTGAACAGAACTCTATCCCTGATAAAGCTAAAATTTACTGTGACGTACAGGCTCACGGAAATGGATTAGATGCTTCTGATGCTCTTATGATTCAACAATATCTTGCAAAAGTAATAACTGAATTTTAATCTGATAACAAAAAAGGCAGTCAATTTAATGACTGCCTTAAATTTATGCCCTGTTTAATATATAATCGATAAAAATAAAAGACAGATGACTTATAAATCATCTGTCTTAAGTGGGCCAGCAGGGACTCGAACCCCGGACCGTCCGGTTATGAGCCGGATGCTCTAACCAACTGAGCTACTGGCCCTTGTATATGCTAAATCAGAAGCCTTTTAGCTCCTGACCTGCATATTAAGTACCGGCATAGAACTATTTTCCCAGGCCGTCGCCAGCCAAGTATCTTCATCG
>CAMWNQ010000209.1 GCA_947175655.1 uncultured Clostridia bacterium
TGACAGTACAATAAGACAGGCTATCACAAAAAGAGAAATGTTTAACCGTTTATTCAATGACGGCGATGACTTTGTAGATTATGAAAAGGCAGAATGTTATTTTGATTCACCAGAATTTATAGAAATACTTGAATTCTGTAATGAATTCCCGAAAGAAAATTTAATAATTCCTGATAAATGGAATGAACCTGAAGCACATTCAAGATATTATACTGATGTTGCTTTATGGTACAGAAATGATAAAGACCTTTTTTCATATAGTGGTTTTTATAATTTTAATATGTATAATTATGGAAAATATGGTACTTTTAATGAAGATATGATACTTGCAGGTATACCATCTATAAACGGTGATGGCGGAAAACTGAGTATTACAGACAATATTTCTATTATTAACAATTCAGAAAATAAAAATGATGCTTGGGAATTTGTAAAAATGTATATCGAAAGCAAAAATAATGACTATGCCTTTCCGGTATATAAAAAGAGATTTGACAAAATGGGTGAAGACAGTATGAAACCTCAATATTTAAATACTTATTATAAAGCTCTGGGAGAAGATGCCGTTATACCTCCTCTTTCAGCAGAAGAAGTTGATTTTGTCAAAAACTATATTTACGGTCTGACTTCTATATCAAATTGTTATAATATGAGCGTAATAGATATATGTAATGAAGAAGTGAATGCATTTTTTGAGGGTGGACAGTCCGCAAAAGATACTGCTGACTATATTCAGAGCAGAGTTTCTATACTTTTAAGTGAACAGAGCTGATTTAATCAAAAATACGGTCTAATTGGGCTCTTTTTATAAGAATCTGCGCACATATACCGGTAAAAGCTCCGGTGATACATCCTGATACAAGCAAAAACGGAAAATATGATATAACTGCAATCGTTTTCATCATAACTACCGCAGACAAAATCTGACCTGTATTATGCAGAACTGCACCAAGTATACTGCAAATCCAGATGTATTTTTCATCAATTATACGTTTCAGAAGGAGCATTCCTAAAAGACAAAGAACTGCTCCGCTGAAACTGTAAATAACTGAACTTATATTACCGCCAAAAATTGAACCCATTAATATTCTTGAAGTTACAATAAGTATTGTTTCTTTTACAGTAAAATGATACATAGAATATACTGTAATAATATTTGCAAGTCCCAGTTTAACTCCCGGAATCGGAACAATATTCGGTATACGCATTTCTACTATAAAAATAATCAATGCAACAGTTGTTAAAAGTGCAAGTTGTGCTATTTTTTTTGGCTTTATATTATTCATATTATTTCACCTCTGCATCTATCTCATTTGTTTCTGTAAATTCTATTACAAGCTTATTAGGAAGACATACAATAGGAATTCCTGATTTCAGTTCACCCATTTTGATACAGATATGGTCTGGACACTCTGCATCTGCCATAAAAATTTTATGATTTTTGATTTCAATAATATTTTTGCTATCCTTATATTCCACTTCAATAATTCTGTTTTCTGATTTTTCCAAATCAATTGTATATAAAATTTTTCCGTTCTGTATTATATTAACTTTCTGACTGTGAGGATTCAATATAAGATACAAGCTTCCGATAATTCCAAATAAAAATATTAATATACAAATAATAATCAGTATTTTTTTTAACTTCATTTGTGTATCACTTCCAGTTGCAGATTTCTGTACATCTCATTCAGAGAAAATTTATCTTCAAGATTTTCTGTTATATAAATTTCATTGTCTTCTGTTACAAGAACCATTTCAAAATTATCCTGATATTTCCAGAGATTTTCAGCTTTTTCAAGTCCCATAACAAAAATCGATGTTGAAAGAGCATCACAAAGCCTTCCTTCTTTGCCTATGATTGTAACAGATACAAGACCGCTGTCTGCCGGTTTTCCGGTTTTCGGGTCAAGAATATGCCAGTACGTATTACCGTCATCACCAATAAAATATCTTTCATATCCGCCTGATGTAATCACCGCACAATCTGAAACTTCCAGCATTGCAAATGAACCATCATCAAAAGGACTGCGTAAACCAATTTTCCAGTCTGTACCGTCGGGCTTTGTACCTATAGTCTGAATATTTCCTCCTAAATCAAGGAGCGCAGATTTTATATCGTTCTCTTTAAGTATTTCTGCAATCAAATCTCCGGTATACCCCTTACCTACAGCTCCTAAATCTATCTGCATATTTTCAGGAACAGTGACATTCTGCCCGTCAAGAGTTATACGTGTATAACTGATATTTATTAATAATTCTCTGATTCTATCATCTGACGGAATTTTATAGTTATTTGTAGTGAAACCCCATTCAGTAAGAACAGGATATATTGTACAATCCAATGCACCGTCTGTCAAATCAGAAATATTCAATGAAAAATTTAGAAGTTCTGCCGTTTCTGGACTTATCAGAACACTTTTGCCGTTACTGTGATTTATTTTATAAATTTCACTGTTTTCATCTGTAACAGACCAGAGCTTTTCCAGTTTTGATATTTTTTTCTTAGACTGATTGAGAGCAGATTCCGCATTTTTACCATATGCTGTTATTTTCATATAAGTATCCATAGCAAAAAAAGACTTGCTTTGCGGTTCTATATTTTCTGGTTCAATTACACTACAGGAGTTAAAAAATATCATTCCTGCTGTCAGAAAAAATAAAATTTGTTTTCTCATTTTTCACCTCATAATTTTTCACTTTTTTCACTTTTTATTATACTGAAAAATTTCTGAAAATGCAAGTCAAAATTTTTTTAAAAAATTTCGTCTTTTTTGGCTTTTAAAATCACTATATA
>CAMWNQ010000210.1 GCA_947175655.1 uncultured Clostridia bacterium
CAGTATATCATTCTCACGTAAAAAAATCAAGTCAAAATATGAATTTGTCTGTAAATAAATATTGCCTGTGAAATAAATCACAGGCAGTGTTAAAGTTAATATTTAATTAGAGTTATGAACTGAATTTAATTTAACTAACAATTATTTAAATGCTTTAATATATTTTACTCGGCGGAAAATCAGACATACCAAAACACCAGTTACACCAATCACAAAAAATAATAATGCAGAACCTGAACCCTTTCCAGTACCAAAAATATCCGTCAATAATCCATTTTCAATATTTGCCATAAAGGGTTCAAACACTTTATCTACAAGCAAACCGCCAAGAAAATATCCAAGCGGAATTGTAAAAAATTGCAAAGTATTTCTAACTGAGTAAACCCTCCCTTGCATTTTGGTCGGAATATTACTGCGGAAAATCACATCATAATTTGCACTCATGACCGGAATAACAATCCAGCCAAGAACTGCACCAATACACCATACAAATGTTGAATTACTAAATGCCAGCAGGAAATTTTCTGTACTCATTGAAATCAGCAAACAGTTACATATAACCCTTATTCTGTTTTTGGGAGCTGGCATAATTGTTGTAACAATACTGCCTATAAGTGTTGCTATCCCTACACAGCTACTTACCATTCCAAGAGCAGTTTCGCTTTTTTTAGAAAGAATCATAGCAGGAAGTACTGCATCGTAAACTGAAGCAATCAAATTAATTGCTGATAAAAACAGTATCATCCAAAGTATTCCTTTGTTACATTTAAGATATGCAAATCCACTTTTTGCGGATTGAATAAGCGTTTCTTTTTTACCAACTTCTTGTTTTATTTCAGGTATACTGATAAAAAACATCAATACATTAAATGCTGTAAAAAAAGTGATAAGGTCAAATGCAATAACAGCTTCAATACCTGCAAAAGCAACAACCGACGTTGCAAATACAGGAGTTATAATCGATACAAAAGAATTGGATAAAGAACGTAAACCACTTGTTTTTTGATAATGTTTTTCAGGTGTAAGAAGTGTTGTTGCAACATCAGATGCAGGTGATTGTACCGAATTCATAAGACCATTCAGTGCATTAAGAATATATAAATGCCAGACTTCAAGATTGCCTGTTTTCATTAAAACAAAAGTCACAATTGTGCAAGTTGCAGCAAAGCTATCACATACAAGCATGACTATTTTTTTGTTCCAACTATCACTTATTGCACCTGCAAAAATACTCATTATTACATATGGTGCATATGAACATATCGTAAGCATTGCAGTAGTCAAAGCAGAGCCACTGTCCTGATAAAGCCATATAACAAGTGCGAAGTTTGTTATTGAACTTCCCAGTGCAGAAAATGACTGAGTAAGCCAGAGAATAATAAATAATTTAAGTTCTTTTAAAGTTTTCATAATACCTTGCTCCTTTATTTGAGTTGATTAATTTTCAAATCAAAAATGCAAGGTGTGACGGTAAGATTAATCCTCCATGCAATCCGTCATTCCTTGCATGAGGCAGTTCCAATACAAAGCATCATTTTAAATCCTCCAATCATTTTCACATCAAATCAGGTTTTAAAGTTTATATTGCATAAAATTATTGTTTTTTACAAATCCAAAATCCGTATAAAGTAAAACGCCCATATCAGATGCAGTAATCTGAACAGTTCCACATCCACGTTCTTTAGCTTCATGTATAATTTTTGAAAGTAATTTTTTGGCAATTCCTTTTCTTCTGTATGCCTTGTCTGTAAACATACTTGACAATAATCCTATTTTTCCGCTTGGGCATCCAAAGTATGGCGGTTTCTCTACAATTGATATACCACTTGTTCCAATAATCTTTTCGTTATCAACAGCAACATATGATATAAATGTATTATCAGACATATGACGTTGATAATAGTCTTTTAAAAAAGGCACAAGGTCAATATCTTCTTTTGCACCTTCTTCCCGTAATTGACTGATACGCATTTCAATAAAAATATCAAGTTTTTCTTCAGTTAATTTCTGATATAATATTTCCATATAATCACTCCCACTTAAATATATTTACTATTATATCACATGATTTGCAGCTTGTCAATAATAATGTTCATAAAGCAATATAATACATATTAAAAAATGGCTTGTGAAAATATATATAAAAAAAACGTGTCTTCTGGAAATTCAGATTTTATCGTTAACATTTATTATTGGACAGTTTTGTTTTTTGGCATATTGTATTGTCTTATATGCCCCTCCGCTTTTATGTTGAATACAACAAATAACAAGGTCGGAACGGTCAACAATGCTTTTATTACAGATTTGAATTGCAGATTTATAATGTGCTAATGAAGATTCTTTGCAAATTTCAACTTGGTTATAAAAGATGTAATAGTTTTGTTTGTTTTTGCGATAAGAAGCTTTCATATATGGCAGAACAAGCACTAAAGAACTGTTATTATATCCACACTTTGCAACAACTCTGCTTATTACAGAAGATGAAAGCCAGTCAAATTCTCCATATTGTCCGACAAGAAATTTCACGTATTCTTTTTGTTTAATTATTTCCAAAACAACATTAACAAGATTTTCTTCTATTCTAGGCAAATCCTCAATTTCTCTATGACCAAAAAAGCTTACAGTATAAATATTCATTGTAATCTCCTAGCATTTTATAATTTCTTTGATGATTTTATTGACTTTATGAATTTATCTCTACTTTCATTTATTGTAACATATTTTTCAGGATATTACAATATGAAATCAAAAAGACTCTGTTTTTAAAAAATA
>CAMWNQ010000211.1 GCA_947175655.1 uncultured Clostridia bacterium
GTTTATAACAGGGCTCATTGCAATAATAATCGGTACAGTTATTTTAGGATTTTATGGTATCAGAAAAATTCACAGGGAAATTCAGAAGCAAAATATGTTAAAAGAAAACAGTGTAATTGAAATTGCTGACCTTAAAATTAAAGCTCCTATTCTGGAGGGAACAGATAATGAAACTTTATCCAAAGCTGTTGGACATTTCATTGGAAAAGGTGAAGTGGGTTCAGGAAATTACTGCATTGCAGGACACAGTAGCACCATTTATAAAGAGTATTTTAATAATCTGAAAAATGCAGAGATTGGAATGGAAATTGCTCTTTATGATAAACAAAAAATACGCTACAGCTATACTGTAACAGAAAAATTCATAGTTGAACCTAATGAAGTATGGATTCTCAATGACTTTGGTGATGATAGAATTACTATTGTTACCTGTACTGATGATGGCACAAAACGTCAAATTGTTGTCGGAATAAAAAAATCAGAATAAACAAATAAAAAAGCCACTTATAAAGGACTGAAACAATTCCTTATAAGTGGTTTTTTTTATATCATTATATGGCATCTTAGTCATCAGATATGGCAAGTCGTGTAATGAATTCTTGAAAAAAAATAATTGATATGCTATGATAAAAATACAGAGAGGTGATGACTTGAAAATCATAATCAATATTGATAAAAGTTTAAATGATACTGAAATAGTAATAAACTGCGGAGAACTGACTTCTGAAACAGAACAAATTATAACTGCTATCAGATTGCTTGATAAAAAATTATCCGTTATCAAAGACGACGAATCATATATTTTGGATGTTTCAAAAATTCTTTATATTGAATCTGTTGACAGAAAGACTTTTGTATATACAAGCAATGACTGTTACGAAACAAAACTAAAACTTTATGAAATTGAAGAACGTCTTTGTAATTGCGGATTTCTAAGAACAGGAAAAGCTTGTCTTGTCAATTTAAAATATATAAGTTCACTAAAATCAGATATCAACAGAAAACTCAGACTTACACTTGAAAATGGTGAACAACTTATTGTTTCAAGACAATATGCAGATGCATTAAAAATAAGATTGGGGGTTAAATAAATGGACAGAAAACTAACAATATTTGATTATCTTTCACAGGTTTTTATGATTTTCGGAATAACAATACTGATACTTAATGTCTTTTGTATAACATTCGGAGAATATGCAAAAGATTTCTCAACGATTTTTTCACTTGGCAGTGCAGGACTCAGTGTTAAAACAACATTACAGTTCCTTTTGGTAATATCTATCACCATTATGTTAAAGTTTCTATTTACAACCGACTTATTAATTAAAAAATTATCACTTACTGTACGTATTATATCATTATTTGCATCTGTATTTCTGAACACTGTATTATTTATTATTATTTGCAAATGGTTTCCGGTTAATTATCCATTGGCTTGGTTTATGTTTCTGATTTCATTTACAATAAGCTGTACAGTCAGTACACTTATTTCTATGCTTAAAGAAAAAACACAAAATCGAAAGCTTGCTGAAGCTCTGAAAAGATTCAAGGAGGAAGAAAGTGAATAAAACAATATATGCTGAAAATATTTCAAAATCGTTTAGTAATAAAAAAGTTCTGAATGAAATAAATCTTGAAATTGGAAAAGGTGAAATTTTTGGATTGCTTGGGTCTTCCGGTGCCGGAAAAACAACATTGATTAAAATTCTCACAGGACAAATTAAACCAGATGCAGGAATTTCATATATTAATAATATCAAATCAGATGAATTGAAAGATAAGGATTATTGCAGTTTTGGTATTATGATGGATAATTTTGGTTTATATGAAAGACTTAGTTGTTTTGATAATCTAAAAATATTTGCAAGACTTTACAGAATAGGAAATAAAAATATATATCAGTCTTTAGAAGCAGTTGGTCTTTTAAATGCAAAAAACACTGTTGCTTCTAAATTGTCAAAAGGAATGAAAAGCAGGCTTCGTTTTGCAAGAGTTCTTATGATTGACCCAAATATTATTTTTCTTGATGAACCAACAAGCGGTCTTGATCCTGCAACTGCTGAAGAAATTCAAAAATTGATACTATTAGAAAAAAACAAAGGGAAAACAATATTTCTAACAACGCATAATATGTGCGAAGCAGAAAAACTTTGTAACAATATTGCTATGCTCAATGACGGACAAATTGTAGAGAGTGGCTCTCCTAAAGAGATTTGCAGACGATACCATCATCAGAAAAAACTAAGAATTCATCTTGCAAATGGTTCTGAAAAAGAAATATCCCACGATGTTAAATCTGCTGATATAATTTATAAATTGATGAAAGACGAAATGATTGAGACGATTCATTCAACAGAGCCTAATCTTGAAACTGTTTTTATGGAGCTGACTGGAAAGGAGCTTGACATATGAATGCTGTATATACTGTTTTTTTGAAACAAATCAAAGAAACATTCAAAAATAAAACCATTCTTATTCAGTTTTTAATGTTTCCTGTTCTGGCTTTGATTATGGAAAATACAATAAAAATAAATGATATGCCTGAACATTTTTTTGCGAAACTATTTGCAGTAACGTTTGTCGGAATGGCTCCCCTTACCTGTATGTCTGCAATTATTTCAGAAGAAAAAGAAAAAAATACGCTCAGAGTATTAATGATGTCAAATGTAAAACCCGTACAGTATCTTTTTGGAACAGGTTCATATATTTTTTGTATGTGTATGTTAGGCACATTGATTTTCGCTTTTATTGGAGATTACAAAGG
>CAMWNQ010000212.1 GCA_947175655.1 uncultured Clostridia bacterium
CTTCGTCGGCAGCGTCAGATGTGTCTTAGAGACAGCTCTTAATCTTTTATATAATTTCTGCTGAAAGTTCACCATTTTTGACATCAATGAGAATTGTATCATCAGGTGCTACATCTGATTTTATAATTTCTCTTGCTATAAGGGTTTCAATATTGCTCTGGATAAATCTTCTGAGAGGTCTTGCACCGAAACTTGGCTCATAACCGCATTCAATTATATAATTTTTTGCAGAATCACTTACATTGAGTTTTATGTGTTTATCATTAAGTCTGCTCTGGAGTGATTGGAGCATCAAATTAACTATATTCATAATCTGTGATTTTTCAAGAGGCTTATAGAATATAATTTCATCAAGACGATTAAGAAATTCAGGTCTGAACTGCTGTTTTAAAAGCTTATTTACCTGAGATTTTGCTTCTTCGGATATTTCACCGTTTGCATCTATACCATCAAGTATATAAGGAGAGCCAAGATTTGATGTAAGAATAATTACAGTATTTTTGAAATCTACAGTTCTACCCTGTGAATCTGTAATTCGTCCGTCATCAAGAACCTGAAGAAGAATATTAAATACATCAGGATGCGCTTTTTCTACTTCGTCAAAAAGTATTACGGAATAAGGTTTGCGTCTTACGGCTTCTGTAAGCTGTCCGCCCTCATCATATCCAACATATCCGGGAGGCGCTCCTATAAGTCTGCTTACACTGAATTTCTCCATATATTCACTCATATCTATTCTGACAATATTTTTTTCATCATCAAATAATATTTCAGAAAGAGCCTTTGCAAGTTCAGTTTTTCCCACACCTGTAGGGCCAAGGAACAGGAATGAACCTATAGGACGGTCTGGATTTTGTATTCCGGCTCTTGAACGAAGAATAGCATCACTTACTTTTTTAACAGCCTCATCCTGTCCGATAACTCTCTTGTGAAGAAGTGTTTCCAGATTTATTATTTTCTCTTTTTCACCCTCCATAAGTTTTGATACTGGTATTCCAGTCCATCTGCATACTATATTTGCAATTTCTTCTTCTGTTACTTTATCACGGAGAAGGTGATTCTGATTTTTGTCTGAATTGTTTTCAAGAGCTTCAAGATGTTTTTTTAATGACGGAAGTTTTCCGTATTTTAATTCGGCAGCTTTATCGAGGTCATATTCTCTTTCAGCCTTTTCAATATCTGCATTGGTTTTTTCTATTTCTTCACGGACTTTCTGGATTTCAGTGATACCGGATTTTTCATTTTCCCATTGTGCTTTCATAGTGCTGAATTTGTCACGCATTTCGGCAAGTTCATTCTGGATTTCTTTCAGATGTTCTTTTGATATATTGTCATCTTCTTTTTTGAGAGCAGCTTCTTCTATTTCGTGTTGAATTATTTTTCTTGAAATTTCGTCAAGTTCAGTAGGCATAGAATCCATTTCAGTTCTTATGGTTGCACACGCTTCATCTATAAGGTCTATAGCCTTATCTGGAAGAAATCTGTCACTTATATATCTGTTTGAAAGTACGGCTGATGAAATTAATGCATTGTCGTGAATCTTTACACCGTGGAAGACTTCATATCTTTCTTTAAGACCTCTCAAAATTGATATTGTATCTTCAACAGATGGTTCATTGACCATAACAGGCTGAAAACGTCTTTCAAGAGCAGGGTCTTTTTCTATATACTGTCTGTACTCATTAAGAGTTGTTGCACCGATACAGTGGAGTTCACCTCTTGCAAGCATAGGTTTAAGAAGATTTCCTGCATCCATAGCACCGTCGGTTTTTCCTGCACCGACAATAGTATGAAGTTCATCTATAAACAGTATTATATTTCCGTTGCTCTTTTTAATTTCATTAAGAACAGCTTTGAATCGTTCTTCAAATTCACCCCTGTACTTAGCACCTGCAACTAATGCACCCATATCAAGAGAAAATACTTTGCGTTCTTTAAGGCTGTTCGGGACATCTCCTGCAACTATACGTTGTGCAAGACCCTCGGCAATGGCAGTTTTTCCTACACCAGGTTCACCTATAAGTACAGGATTGTTTTTGGTTTTTCTTGAAAGTATTCTGATTACATTTCTTATTTCATTGTCACGTCCGATAACAGGGTCAAGCTTATTTTTCTTTGCAAGTTCAACAAGGTTCTGACCATATTTTGTAAGGACATCATAGGTTTCTTCAGGATTTTCATTTGTCACTCTTGTATTCCCCCTTACTGATGAGAGTACAGTTAAAAATTTCTTATGGTCTATTGAGAATGCAGAAAAAATCTGATTTATAATAGAATCCCTTGATTCTATAAGGGCAATCATTATATGCTCTACAGAAGTAAATTCATCTTTCATCTGTTTTGCGGTATTTTCAGCATCAGTAAGAATTTTATCAGTATTCATTGATATTCTTATATCATTATTTCTGCCAGAGCCGGAAACTTTAGAAAGTGTATTTATTTTTTTGGATATTTCTGAATTTATGCTGTTTATATCAACATTCATTTTCTGGAGAAGCTGTGGTATAAGACCCTGTTCCTGTCTGACAAGTCCTGCAAGAATGTGAACAGGTTCTACAATCTGATTTCCTGCTGAAACGGCAATATTCTGTGCATTTCTGATAGCATCAATGGATTTTTGGGTACATTTTTCAAAATTTATCATAAAAAACATCTCCTTGATTATATTATAAAATCACTCATTAATGAGTTATAGTAAAATTTCATATTGTTCTCCTGAGA
>CAMWNQ010000213.1 GCA_947175655.1 uncultured Clostridia bacterium
TTTCAATACTGCATATATATTTTTCAAGATTATTTAAAAGTTCACTACAAAGAATATTTCTGTCAATAATAATACCTGTTTCTTCTTCAATGGAAGTAATTACGGGTTTAAGTTCATCAGGCAGACTTTCTGATGTTCTTATATTGATACCTATGCCAATTACAGCATAATCGAGTTTCTTTTCTTCAAATCGCATTGATGCCTCTGTAAGTATACCGCATATTTTTCTTTCATTCAAAAATAAATCGTTGACCCATTTTATTTTGATATCTTGACCACATAAATTTTCAAGAGTCTTTGCAACTGCAACAGCAGTACAAGATGTTATAAGCTGTGCCGAAAGAATACTTATATCAGGTCGTGTAATAACACTTACATAAAGCCCTGTTCCTTTTGGAGAAAAAAACATTCTTCCCATTCTTCCTTTGCCTGCAAACTGATAATCTGATATAACTACTGTACCGTCTTCCGCATTGTTCAATGCCAAATTTTTAGCATAGTTATTTGTAGAATCTACTTCATTTAAAATCACAATATTTTTTCCATATGATGAAGTTTTAAGATGATTTTTTATAACATTTTCTGACAAGATGCTATATTTATTAGTAAGCTTGTAACCTTTATTATTTACAGCATCAATAAGATATCCACTGTTTTCAAGAGACTTGACGGCTTTCCAGACAGCATTACGACTTACATTAAGAGATTCTGCAAGCTCCTGACCTGATATATATTCTTCTGATTCAAGAAGTCTTTCAAGTACATTATCTTTTATAGACATAATTTACACCTGATTTCCAATAAACTCACGAATTGCGGAGACTATTTATATTTTAAAGTTCATTTATTATTTTTGCAAGATATTGCTGAATCATAAGAGCGTCATTGGCATTAAGTCCATTACCATCGCCGTGAACATCTCCATTTATAATTCCCTGTGGTTTAAGCTTATTTTTTTCATTATCACCAATATATGAAGCTATTGTAACAACATCAGCAACATCAATTAATCCGTCGACGTTTGCATCACCCCTGATATTTTTTACTTGTGATGAAGATGTCATATTTGTTGTATTCGTTGGCTTATCAGGACTTGTCGGCGTTACAGAACCAGAATAATAATCACCAAGAGAAATACCATTTCCAGCCTCACCAAGTGGTATTTTATGGTCAAGACTTATGAATTTTCCGTTTTCATTCTGCCACAATGCCGGCTTGACAAGTTCATATTTATCTTCATCCCATTTCCCGAAGTTATCATATACAAGACCGCCCGTATCTCCGGAGTTTTCATTAAAACACCAGAATGTATGATGTATTCTGTGTTCTATCATATAATCCCTTAAAAGAGTAAGCCATCTTTTATTTTTACCGTCCTTATCGTGTTCATCAATAAATCCGCCCCATTCTCCCATAAGCATCGGTGCTATATTTTCTTCACATATATATGCCCAAGTATCATACCAATAATCATCAAGAAGAGTCTGAGTTGTAAAATCTTTCTTGAACCATTCTTGTTCATATACAAGAGGTCCATAATCATGAGGTGAATAGACAAGCTGACTTTGATATTCTCCCAAATCAACCGGATATTCCTTAACGCCCCTGAGCTGTCCACCCCACCAAGCACCATGATAAAAATAAGTCATAGTAGACCAGTCAAGATAAGGTGAATTCCAGTTATATCCCTCTTCAAATTTTGGATATACTTCAACACCTTCAACCATAATGAGAAGATTAGGATTTTTTGCAAGAACTTTTGCGGCAGCAGTTTCAGCAGCATATTTCCAGTTATTAAGGTCTTTTGAATCATCCCACTTTGCCATATCTTTTGGATTGTCTGCTTTTCCGTGAGGTTCATTTTTCAAATCTACAGCAAGTATAGTATCATCGTCTTTATAGTAATCGGCAAACCACTCCAGAGCTTCACACCAATCTTCAGTAGTATATTTATCGTTATACCAAAGGCTTACCTGATGTCCGGCTGACGCAGTTTCAGCACTGTGAATATCAATCATAATTTTTATGCCAAGTTCTCTACACCATTCAACAGCTTTATTCCATATATCAAAACTGTACATTACAGTACCGCCTTGTATGCCTTCAAGTGTAAGTTCTGGATTAGAGTATTCATTTACTTTAGGCGGTGAAGGGTCAGGGTCTCTGTTTTTCCATTGAAGAAGTAACTGTGTTGATACAGGAACTCTCAAAAAATTAAAGCCGTGGTCAGCAATCTGTCTCAACATATCATGCATATTCTGTGACCATACACCGTCAAAAACCTGACTTCCGACATTATATCCGAACCAGTTACAGCCTGTAAGCCATACCGGATTTCCATTAATATCAACAATTTGAGCGTTTTCGTTTACGTGAAGCCAGTCATCGTGATATTCATCAGGAATACTTTTATTTTCTGCATATGTTGAAAAAATCAGTGATGCTGATGCCATCGAAGTTATCAGAAAAGCTGAACATAAGGCTAAAGCTTTTTTGACATTTATCATAAAAAAATCCTCCGTACTCTATTTATATATAACATTTTAATCCATTATTGAATGAATGTCAATGCTTTTGAAATAAAAAACATGAAAAATCAGTGTTAAATGTAAAAAAGTACCGTCTGTGATGCGAACCACAGACGGTTATTCAGTATTCTAAATTTGCAAAATCCGTTTGAATGGAACTGATAAAAATCTGCTATATTTGATGG
>CAMWNQ010000214.1 GCA_947175655.1 uncultured Clostridia bacterium
AATATACCTTATATTGAAAAAGAATATGGTTTTAAAGCAAGAAAAAAATCAAGCAAAAAAATAAAAGTAAAAACAGTCAATGTTTTATACGATAACGAAATAGCTTGTTAAAAATGTCTCCGGCAGTTTAATAACTGCCGGAGTTTTTTATTATTAATAGTGCAATGTTCAAGAGCAATATTAGCTTACTATGCTCATGACAATTTAAATAGCCATATGCCTGTTTGATATATTATAATATACCAGCCTTTTTAATTAAAATCTTATTTCTGCAATAAATTGAGTATCAGTACATAAAAGTACAAGATTGAAATTGTTTGCCTGAACTGCTGTATCAGCAATTGAAAGACCAAGTCCGCTTCCGGATTTATTTCTTGCTGTATCACTTTTAACAAACGGTCTTTTAATACCTGAAACATCAAACTTTTTGCTGACCGTATTAGATATACTGAAACCTTTTTTACTTATATTTATATTAATATTTCCGTTATCCGGAGTGTATTTTACAGCATTTGAAATCAGATTTTCTATAGCTGTTTCAAGCATACTTGCATCAGCATCAACTTCTGAATGTCCGTCAATATTTAAAGTAATATTATTGCTGTCAAGCATAACTGAATACTTATCTATAATATTTTCAACAATGTTTCTTACATCAGTCTGTTTTTTATGAATATTAATATAATTCATACTGTTAAGTTCAAGAGTACGGCTTATTATCGAATCTGTATAAGACACATTATTCATTATTGATTTGAGATATTTATTTACTTCTTCATCTGATAACTTACCATCAAGAATATTTTCAACATATCCCCCGATTGCCATAAGCGGAGTTTTAATGTCGTGTGCCAGATTATTTGTTAAAGCTCTCTGATAGTCTTCAAATGCATATTCAGCCTGCTTTTTAACATTTAATATCCAGCTGTGCAGAAATTCTAGAAACAGAACAACAATCAAAAATAATATTACTGTTTTAAAATACAATAGCTTTGTTACAGAATTCCAAGCATCTATTTTAAATGCTATTAAAAGTTTTTTCAGACTGCCATTATACCAAATATTTGATATAGCATAATATACTCTTGTAGTATCGTTTTTGGCAAAAAAACTGCTTCCATTAATAGTTGGTGGTGAATCAATAATATCTATTAATCTTTCATCTTGCATAAGTGCATCAAAATCATACTTATCTGTTCCATAAAAATTACATATTGAAGCTTTAGGAATTTTCTTATTTCCAGAAATATCTGATACATCCAGTTCAATAAGTTCATAATCCCTGATGTCAATATTTATACTGTAATCTTTGGAATCAATTACTGTTTCATTTTCTTTATCAAGTTCATCTTTAACAATATTCATTGTAAGTTCGTGAGGTATAAATCTTTTATTTTTGGTATCGATATAGGCACTTTTCATAATAAATTCTCTATATATATAGTGGTTATTAATAAATCTGTTTTCAAGAGAATAATAATCATCTTCAAACTTTTCAAGTTCAGGTATATTTAATGACTCAATATCACATAAAAATAATTCTTTTTCATCATTATTCAATCTTATAACAGTCATTAAGTTTTTTCTGCTTGAGCATATAATATCATTTTTTTCATCAAACATTGCAATAAGTGCAGTACAATTTTCTGTATAATAAGAATTTACTTCATTATTATATCCAAGCGGTATTGCATATGATGCTCCTACTTTTATATCCCACCATTCTATATAATTGTCTTTTTTATCTTTTCCCTTTGATATAATATTGTTCATCTGTGACGTTGTGAAAAATAATGCCTTTTCCGTCTGAGAAAAAATATATTCTTCTCCTCCCACAAATAATAGACCTGCAAAAATAAATGTCAGAAGAAGTCCCGTAACAGCATTTTTCAAAAATATCTTAACAAAAGACGTTCGTTTTTGCTTTATGTTATATATATTTGATTTCTTTTTGTTCTTTATTATTTTCATCATAATATCAACCCCTTTTATTATTTATCTGTAATACTGTATCCCCTGCCGACAATAGTTTTAATCTGACTGCCAGCATCTCCAAGAGCTTTACGAAGTTTTTTAATATGATTATCTACAACACGGTCACTTCCGAAATAATCAATCCCCCATATTCTGTTAAGAAGTGTATCACGGCTGACTGTCCAGTTGATATGTCGCATAAGATATTTAAGTATTTCAAATTCTTTACGTGGCAGAAATATCTCTGTTCCGTCAACAAAACAGTTAAGACGATGTATATCAAGCCTTATATGTCCACATTCAAGAATACTGTTCCGAACTGTACCGTTTGAACGTCTTATAAGAGCATCACATTTTGCATATAATGCAGAAAGTAAAAACGGTTTAACTATATAGTCATCACAACCGATATTATATCCATAGAGTATATCTTCTTCACGTCCTCTTGCAGTTATAAATATAACAGGAATATCACTTGTTCTGCGAATTTCACGGCATATAGTAAATCCGTCTGCTTCCGGAAGCATTATATCAAGCAGAACAAGTTCGTAATTTTCGAATTCAATATCAAGTACCTCAATACCACCATGTACAGAATATATTTCAGTACCTTTATTGATGAAAAATTTTTCTATGACTTCGCATATCTGCAAATCATCCTCTATAAGTAGTATTTTTTTCATAAGTAAGAAGCTCCTTTACTTTATGGCTTTATTATAACATTG
>CAMWNQ010000215.1 GCA_947175655.1 uncultured Clostridia bacterium
CTTTTATAAATACTTATTATTTTTTGGAGGTGTCTTTTATGGCATATATTATTTCTGATGAATGCATCAAGTGCGGTGCTTGCGAATCTGAATGTCCAGTAAATGCAATTTCTGAAGGCGATGAAAAGTACGTTATTGACGCTGATACTTGTGTTGAATGTGGTGCTTGTGCAGGTGTTTGTCCTGTATCTGCTCCTAGTGCTGAATAATCTTTTTTAGAAAATCAAATCTTTGACGGTATTCCTTTTTTGGGAGTACCGTCTTTTTTTGAATGTTTTTAAATCGTTATGAATATTTCTTATTTTTTGCGGAAAAGTTAAATTTGTCTCGATTTGCACTTGATTTTTTAAATTTTTTGTGATATAATTCTAATTAAGTGTTTTTTCACTTGGATTTGCATTTTTGATTCTTTAGGAGGATTTTTTTATGAATAAATTCAAAACAACTATTTTACTGCTTACAGCAATGGTTTCTGTATTACCTTTTACAGGATGCGGAGATAGCAATAATTCATCATCAGAGATTTCTATTTCTTATGTTGAAAATGAAAATCTCGGAAAAAATAAGCATGAGGCAGATTTAGGTGCATCTGTTACTGTTGATACTACTACTTTTACTGTTCATAATGTAATTGATGTGAACAAGACTACTGAAGACGGCAGTAAGTATATATACATCAAATATACTATACAGAACAGTTCAGACAAGAATTTCAAGGTTGACAATCTTAATAATTTTTATGTTGAAGTAAATGGCCAACAGTATAAGAATGATGTACGTGCAACTTTATATGCAAAACAGTCAATTAATGATTATGTTGAACTGGAGTCTGTACCTGCTAACGGTGAAATTACTAACTATGTCGGATTTGTTGTTCCAGAAGGTACAAGCTCTGTAACTTGTGGATATTATGTAACTTCTGGTTCTGTAACAGACAAGCAGAATGCTATTGTATGTGAAGTAAGCTCCTCTGACTGGATTCAGCCACCAGAAGGTATGATTAAATAATTCTTATTTCAATTTTTTTATAAATGCAAGCACTCCTATGTATACAATGCCCCCTATAAATGTACTTGCAAACATTACAATATTATTATTGCTCAAGTATTGTGAAAGTTGTGTATTGGCAATCCACGCTGAAACTCCGCAGAATAAAGTTGCATATAAAATTGGAATAAAGCTTGAAACATAAAGTTTTATTTTCGTTGCCTTTAGGTATATCGCCAATGAGACAATAAGAATAAATGCATAGCTTATTGTTGTTGAAAGTGATGCTCCGTTTATGCTCATAATAGGGATAAGTATGAGGTTTCCGGCAAGTTTTATCAAAGTACCTATAATCATTATTTTTAAAGGTACTGACGGCTTGCCTATTGCCTGAAGCATACTGAAAATAGGAAATGATAAGCAAAGAAAAACCATTGCTGGCATTAAATACTGTAAGGGTCTGATACTTGCAGATACTTCGTCCGGCTGTCCGGAATAAAGAAACATTAATATCTTTTCAGCAAGTACTCCTATTCCGACGGCAGACGGTGCAGATATGAAAAGTGATACAAGAAGTGCCTGCAATGTGTTTTTTTCTAGAGCTTTCAGATTTTTGCTTTCCCAAGCTTCAGTAATTGAAGGAAGTATGCCTTTCCCTAACATATTTGTAACTGATGGTATAAGATTGAAAACTGTGAGAGCTATTCCGGCAAATGAACCATAAAGAAAATGGGGGATTTCATCAGATAATAAACCTGGTACTGTTCGGTATTTTTCTGGATTCTTTCCTATTATTGCAGTTATAGTTCCTAAGTCAACAAGAGATGTTAGATTGGTTACTACTGCACTTATTCCTATCGGTATAGCTGTCAGCAGAAGTTCACGTGATATATCACATCCTGACATAAGAGTTTTATCAGATTTTACTTTTTCAGATTTTATAAAAATTTTCATTAACGGAAAGAAAATTAATGCTCCCACTGATGAAAGAGTTACTCCAAGAATTCCGGCTGCTGCGGAAATACTTCTTATATCAGTATTCGGTGGAAAATATGCAAGAACTTTTTCGCTGTTGTTCAGGACATAAATACATAAAAATAAACCTGATGCCATTTTTACAATACTTTCTGTAAGCTGTGAGAATCCTGTGGGATACATATTGCTTAATCCTTCATAATAACCTCTCTCAACAGCCGTTATGCAACCGAAAAACACTGACGGAGCAATTAATTTTATTGCAAGTTCAGCTTCTGGACAATCACCTATATATATTGAAAATGGTTTTGCTGTTATATATATTAAAAGACTTCCGGCAATTCCTGCAAGCGAGAACATAATAAGTGCAATTCTTTTTACCTGTTTTGCATTATCATACATTCCGAATGCTGAACTTTGTGCTGTAAGCCTTGATACCGATGCAGAAAGTCCGGTTACACTCAGGGCATATACAGGCAGAAAAATACTGTATGCACAGCTGAAATAACTCATTCCGACACCGCCGAGAATATTTGTCAGAGGTATTTTAAAAACTGCTCCCAGAATTTTTGATATTATTGCTGAAATCATTAGTATAAGTGAACCTTTTATAAAATCCTGCTTTTTCAAACTTATACCACCTTTCTTGAGTAAAATATATGTTGATTTGAATTTTTAAATTAATAAAATGGCTAGAAATTATTATCATTTATAAAATTTATATGTTGAT
>CAMWNQ010000216.1 GCA_947175655.1 uncultured Clostridia bacterium
CATTATATATAATAATGACATTGTCAAATAAGGCTATGTCATTTTTTATTATATTTTTATGAAAGGCTGATATTATGAAAAAAGTAATCACAATCAAGAATGTTGATAAGTTCTATGGCAGAAAACAGGCTCTCTATAATATTAATCTGACGATACATCAGGGAATGTTTGGACTTCTTGGCAGAAATGGTGCAGGCAAAACCACGCTTATGAAAACTCTTGCCACACTTCACAAAAAACAAAGCGGACGTATTACAATATGTGGAATACCGGTTGAAAATACAAAGGAAATCCGTAGCATTACTGGATATCTTCCGCAGGATTTTTCAATGTATCCTACTATGACAGTAGAAGAAAGTCTTGATTATCTTGGAGTTCTCTCCGGAATGGACAGCAAAACACGCAAAGAACGTTCAAAAATGCTTTTAAAAAGAGTAAATCTTACAGAACACAAACATAAAAAAATAAAGGCTCTTTCAGGAGGAATGAAACGTCGTCTTGGAATTGCACAAGCACTTTTGCATAATCCTCAGGTTTTGATTGTGGATGAACCTACCGCCGGTCTTGACCCAGAAGAGAGAATACGTTTCAGAAATCTTCTTTGTGAAGTAGCAGAAGAACGTATTGTTATACTTTCAACTCATATTGTAGGAGATATTGAGGCTACCTGTGAAGATATTGCTATTATGAATGATGGACATATTCTTTGGCAAGGTACAGTTTCAGAACTTCTGAAAGATGCTCAAGGAAAAGTATTTGTAGTTAATATAAATAAAAAGCTTCTTCCTCAGATTAAAAAGAATTTTATTGTTACAGGAATGCTTGTACAGAGTGAATACACAACAGTAAGATTTATTTCTGATGATGTTCCGGACATTCAGGGAATTTCTGTAGCTGAACCAAACGTTGAAGATGCATATATGTATTGTCTTTACAGTCACGGCTGTGATGTCTCAGGAGGTGATGAATGATGTTGTTTTTTAAAGAATGTAAAAAGGTATTGTTTTCATTTACTTTTTTACTGTATTGCATAGCCCTGTTTGCAATGTATTTTTCACAGTACAATTTTGATTTAAATGATAAACTTACTCCACCGTCACCGAATCAGGATTATTATGGAATGGTAACAAAAGAAATTCCCGAGGTACTTATGCCGGCAGCAATTGAAAGTCTTGTAACTGAATATCTGTCTGACAATTTCGGTGCATATCCTATAGGATTTTATAAAAATGTTCATCTTAATGAAAAAAAAGCAACCAAAATAGCAAAAATCATAGAAGAAGTATCAGGTATTACAAAAGAAGAACTTGATAATTTTACTGATTTTGATGAAAATGGAAGTTTAATATGTGAGAACGGAGAATATATATATGTCAAGCCTGAAATTCCGGAAATAAATATCCCTGAATCCCTTACATATGAACATTTCCGTGAACTTATGCGTGAAGCTGATGATATTATCGGCGGAGGTTCAAAATACAGTGATGATTATATTATTGACAATTTCTCAAATGTACCAAAAACCTATGAAGAGGCACTCGAAGAATATAATCAGATTTTCAGCGAAGATAAAATTATGGGAGCATATGCACGTCTTTACTGTGACTATATAGGTATTGTAGTATCTGTTCTTCCAGTATTTATGGCGGTGTCACTTGCAGGAAAAGATAAAAAATCACGTATGGAAAGTCTTGTATATTCAAGAAATATATCATCTACAAAACTCATCTTTACAAGATATTTGTCACTTGTCTTTTGTGCAGTAATGCCAGTCATAATAACTACTCTTATAACAATGATAGAAGTAAATGTGCTTTATCCGGACAATGATATAAGCAATATTATATTATTCAAATATACAATAATATGGCTTGTTCCGAATATTATGATTTCTCTGGCTGTTGGTATGCTCATAACAGAACTTACTTCCGGACTTCTCGGAATTTTTGTACAGGGTGCTTGGTGGTGTACAAGCATATTTATATCCGGCGGAAATCTTACAGGTGCAATTGGTAAATTTACTCTTGTAGCACGTCATAATTCTCTTTATGGATTACAACTGTTCAAAGATACTTACAGCGATTTTATTTTTAACCGTACTTTCTTTACTGTAATTTCAATTCTGGCAATTGCACTGACAGTATTTATTTATGAGAAAAAAAGGAGAGGAACTTTTAATGCAGGCACAATCTTTAATAAAAATTTTAAATGTAAACCTGAAGCGTAATTTTCTGCCACACTTTGCAATTGCACTTGTCATTTTATTATTTACTCCTGTAATTTTCAGCATCTCTTCACTTGATTATAATATGTCTGCAAGACCTCTTGAAATGCTTTTGTCTTTAACAGGTGCAGTGCTTATGACTCCGGTTTTTCTTCCGGAACAGAATGAAAATATCCGTGATTTAATACGCTCGAAAAAAACAGATTATTTAACTGTATGCTTTATAAGAATAATATATTCAATAATAGCTGTTGCTGTGATTATTGGAACTTTTGTAATGATTATGCATTACTTTGATTGTGATGTTACAGTTCGTCATTTTATAGGCGGATTTGCATCTGCACTGTTTCTTGGCTCTATAGGATTCTTTTCAGCTGGATTCAGTAGAAATACAGTCATTGGATATATGATAGCATTTATATATTTTATTTCAAAATTTTATATGAAAGATAAGCACGTTA
>CAMWNQ010000217.1 GCA_947175655.1 uncultured Clostridia bacterium
AGTTGTTATTTTGTAATTAACAATGAAAAATATACTTGTGAGAAATATGAATCAGATAAAAATAAATGCTTTTTGTACTTTGCAGAAGGTGAACTGAAATGTGCCATTAAATTTGAAAATAATAATATGATGATAATATGTAACTATTGTCTTTATCCTAAAACTCAGTTGGTCGAAAGTATCAATACAGAGGAAGAATTGTCATTTATATATTCAAACTATAAGAAAAATGCTTTGAATAGTGAGGAAAATTCAGAAAGAAAAAATTATGAAAATGAATTATTTGATTTTTCAGCAGAGAGAATTAAACTGGAAAATATTGAAAATCCGCATATAGTTGAAAGCTACAGGAATTTTTTTGATACAGCTGATGAATTTTCCATATATATAACAGCTAAGCGTGGAGACCTTATGATGTCAAATCACGCTACAAAATCAGGAGAATCATATTATTATATGTCTTCTACTCAGGTTGAAGGAGAAGAAAAAATAATAAGTGAGAATATAAATATCAATGGCAAAAACTATTCACGTTGCTATTATGAAAATAATTCTGATAATTATACTTTGTATGAAAATCCAAACGATGGTACAAGTACAGATATATATATTTACTATCTTATTCAGAATAATGACCGTCCAGATTCGAATTATGTTGCTGATTTTGTTGAAGCATATAATGTTATGATTAATAATGATGTATATATATGCGAGGTTTGGAATATGGGTGGAGCATCAGATTATTATGTATACTGTAAAGATGATAAAATTATTGCTATGGATGTGATTTTTTATAATAAACACGAAGAAACTATAATAGAATATATGAATGACTACGCTGAAACTGAATATATTTCAGAACCAGAACATTATAATGTTCATAACAGTTTGACAGATGAAAATATTAAAAATGAAGAGGAATAATAATGAAAAATAATAATGATATTAATCTTGGAAGAACAATAAGCCTTATTTTACGTCATCATCCTGAATCGTTTGATGTTAAAATTGATTCTCATGGATGGGTTGATGTTGATGAACTTATTTCAAAAATGATAAATCACGGAAAGAATATCGACCGAAAAACTCTTGACCGTATAGTTGCTGAAAACAATAAACAACGTTACAGTTACAATGAAGATAAAACAAAAATAAGAGCAAATCAGGGACATTCTATAATTGTTGACCTTGAACTTGTACCAGTATCTCCGCCGGATATTCTGTATCATGGAACATCACTAAAATGCATTGAATCAATATCCAGAAAAGGAATAATGAAAATGTCAAGGAATCACGTTCATCTTTCTGCCGATACTGAAACGGCTTTCAATGTCGGAAAACGTCATGGAAAGCCTGCTGTACTTGTAATAGATTCTTTAAAAATGCATGAAGATAATGTTGAATTTTATCTTTCAGAAAATAAAGTATGGCTTTGTGAATATGTTGATTTTAAATATATAAAAGAAATTTTATATGAGGAGAAGAAATAAAAATATGAATGGCAAAATAATAGTTATAGAAGGTCTTGACGGTTCGGGAAAAAGCACTCAGTTTGAAATTCTTAAGAATAAGTTTATAGATTGCAGGTTTATTACATTCCCAAATTACAATTCCTCAAGCGGAGAGATTATAACAGAATATCTTAAGGGAAAATTTCCAGAAGAAAATCATGTAAAAAGTGCGTATTCTGCAAGTACCTTTTATGCTGTAGACAGATACATAAGCTATAAAACAGACTGGGGAAATGATTATATTTCCGGAAAAAATATAATATCTGCAAGATATACTACATCAAATGCTATATATCAAATGACTAAGCTTGATAAATCTTTATGGAACGAATACTGTAGTTGGCTTTATGACTTGGAGTATCAAAAAATGGGAATTCCAAGTCCTGATGCAGTAATATTTCTTGATGTTCCTGTGGAGATGTCACAAAAGCTTCTTTCTATCAGATATGGTAATGATGAAAGTAAAAAGGATATTCATGAATCTAATATAAATTATCTTAAAGCCTGCCGTGACTCTGCACTCTATGCAAGTAATCACGATAATAAAAGTACAAAGTGGTATATTATAAATTGTTGTAAAAACAATAATCTCAGAAGCATTGAGGAAATAAATCTTGACATATCAAATATTATATTATCTGTTATTTGATTGAAAAATCGGTTTTCTTATTGACATTTGTCGAAAAAGATGTTAAAATTATAATACAATTATTATATCTTTTTAAGGGGGATTTTTTTATGAAGTATTGTAAATATTGTGGTTCCGAAATTGAAGATGGTGGAGTATGTAGTTGTGCTGAAGCACAGAACGAATCTGCTATTTTAATTACCCATTCCGGAAAAAGAAAAAATTTAATAGTTATAGCAGTTATTGTAATAGCTCTTTTAGCTGTTATTATAGGTATTTCATCCGGAGGCGGATATAAAAAGCCTGTTGATAATTTCTTTACAGGTTTGCAGAATTGCAGTGTTAAAACAATATCAAAATCTGTTCCAAAAAGTGCTGCTAAAGAATTAAAGAAAACAATGACTGATGAAAATCTTGAATCTTTAATAAGTCTTTTAGAAATTGGATATGGAAAAAATTTAAAAATATCATATGATATTGACAAAAAAACTGAACTTAAAAAAGGTGAAATAGAAAAGCTTGAAAAGAAGTATGATGTCAAGAT
>CAMWNQ010000218.1 GCA_947175655.1 uncultured Clostridia bacterium
AAGCATAGTATAGATACTAAAAAGCGAAATATCTTCAATATCTCCTACAAGTAATACCATAATTTCAATTATCCAGCACCAGCAGAAAACTAAAAAATTAACGATAAGTATTGAAAGATATCTTGCTTTTATATGACCGTCACCACCGCAGGG
This sequence comes from uncultured Clostridia bacterium, assembly GCA_947175655.1. Taxonomy (GTDB): domain Bacteria; phylum Bacillota; class Clostridia; order Oscillospirales; family Ruminococcaceae; genus Ruminococcus. The sequence continues at coordinate 154 of CAMWNQ010000218.1, forward strand.
ACTTGCTATTACAAATGAAGACCATAGTCTTTTTTCCTCATTTTTATTTATTTCCATAAGAATTGAATTTGTAAACATAAATATCAATACATATGACATTAAAGACTGAAAATAATAATTAACATCAGTTTCATCAATACTGCTTGCCAGAATTACATTTGAAAGCACAAAACATACAAAAACCAAAACGTATAATTTCAATTGCTTTAAGTTATTATATATTAATCCAAACATTATTGCTCCCTCCTTTTTGCGAGGAAAACAATTGCTATATATGAAAGACCCAGTATCAAAATTACTGACGGAATGGCAAACGGCATAAAATCAATACAAAAATTATTTATTGTTTTAGTTATTTCTTTACCGCTGTTATCTGCCATTTTATCAAAAATCGGAACTGCTAAAAACACATAAGAGAGTATTCCAATAATAAGCATTACAACTCCGCCCATAGCTGTTGAACGAAATATATAAGATGATATAAGCATTATCATACTTAAAAGTACAACAGTTGTCATAACGATAAAGATTATAGCTATAGTTTTTTTGGTAACAGGATTTTTGATTACTTTACTCATAAGAAAAGCACTTGCTATAGAAAGAATCAGTCCCAGAACAGTTGCAACAGAAGTTATTATAAATTTAATGCCGATAAATTTCCATTCACTGACCGGCGTTGAGTATTGATAACAACGCCATTTTGTTTTAAAATCAAAATTGCATACATCAATATGATAATTTACTGCAAGAAATAAAATTACTGAGAGAGAATATGGAAACATTGACGTTGATGCTTTTAAACCATTTAAAGATTCTTCTGAAAGTTTTGCAAGATTTCCAAAATCCATACTCATACATATCAGAATACAAAATATTAAAAATCCTGCCCATATACTGTAAAGACTGATGAAAGTATTCCTTGCCAGATAAATTTCTCTGAAGAACAATCCTCTATAATTATTATTTTTCATCAGTTCCACTCCTTTTTTCCAGCATTTACATAAAACAGCATAATTTCTTCGAGAGTGGTTTTTTCTATATTAAGACCGCTGTATTTTTTACTGCATAAATTTCTGTCAGCTGTCATAATTTCAATTCCATAATCTGAAACTCTTGCACTTACAAAATCAGATGATGAAATTTCTTTATAATCTGATTTACTGCATTTGATTAATACGTGATTATAAAGAATATCATCTTTATAACCTGTAAGTAGAATTTTTCCTTTATCAATAAAAGTAACACTATCAGAAATTTTCTCCAAATCGGAAGTAATATGTGATGACATAAGTATACTTCTTGATTCATTTATAAGATATTCTCTGAAAATATCAAGTATTTCATTTCTTACAACAGGGTCAAGACCTGTTGTAGCTTCGTCCATAATGAGAAGTCTGGCATTATGTGAAAGAGCAACAGCTATCTGTAATTTCATTTTCATACCTTTTGAAAATTTTCCGATTTTTTTCTTTTCCGGAAGAGAAAATCTTTCAAGATATTCTTTAAACTGACTGTTATTCCATTCTTTATAAATACTGTTCATTATCTTACTGATCTGATGTGCATTAAAAGTTTCGTGAAATGGCATTTCGTCAAAAACAGCAGAAATCTGTTCTTTTATTTCATATTCGTGTTCAATATTATCCATACCAAGCATATTTATACTACCTGAATCATATCTGATTATGTTCAGAAGCGAACGTATTGTAGTGGTTTTCCCTGCACCGTTCTGACCGATAAATCCCATAATACTACCCTTAGCAACATTAAAGCTTACATTGTCAAGAGTAAAACCGTCATATTTTTTCGTTAGTCCTTTGATTTCAATTGCATTTTCATAATTAACATTGTTATTCATTTAACATCTCTCCATAAATTAATTCAATCATCTGCTTCATATCATCAATAGTAAGACCACACATTTTAGCTCTTTCGCAGGCTTTTTCAAGAAGGATTTCGGTCTGCCTGTAATTTTCTTCACGCAGAAACTCCATATTCTGACTTTTCACAAAACATCCTTTTCCTGAAAAACTTTCAATAAATCCTTCACGTTCAAGTTCTTCATAAGCACGCTTTGTAGTAATAACACTTATTCTCAGTTTGGAAGCAAGAATCCTCATAGATGGTAGAGCATCACCAGATTTTAAATTTCCGTTCATAATATGTGATTTAATCTGGTCGGAAATCTGCTTATAGATAGGTTCATCAGATGAATTACTTAAAATAATGTCCATATTGTACCCCTGTTAAAATTGTATATATACACTATACACAGTATAGCACGGTGTTTATTATTTGTCAATAGCTTTTGACATTTAAAATATTTAATTTTATATATGAAATAAAAAGAGACGATTTTACAATCGCCTCAATTTTTGATTGTACTATTTTACGGATTCTATAATTTCATCAGCAAGTTTTCCAAGACTTTCAAGAGAATCTGCATTTAAAGAAGATTTTATAGTAACAATATTAT
>CAMWNQ010000219.1 GCA_947175655.1 uncultured Clostridia bacterium
AGGTATAATTTATAAGGCGGATTTTACTCCGCCAATAAATTAATTTTTAATTTCAAGGGCATTTTCAAGAACCTGTTCAATGTTCTCTGCACATATGAAATTAACAGCTTCTTTTACAACATCATCAACTTCTTCAAGGTCAGATTTATTATCAGCTGGTATAATAACTGTTTTAATACCGGATTTATACGCTGCCATTGTTTTTTCTTTAAGTCCACCGATTGGAAGAACTTTTCCGTGTAATGTTATTTCACCAGTCATAGCAACATCAGCTTTAACAGGAATTCCAGATAAAGCAGACACAAGTGCTGTAGTCATTGTAACACCGGCTGAAGGGCCATCCTTTGGAACTGCACCTTCCGGAGCATGTATATGAATATCATTTTCTTTAAAGAAGTCAGGATTTATATTATACTTATCCGCAATGCTTCTTGTATAACTTATTGCAAGCTTTGCACTCTCTTTCATAACGTCTCCAAGAGAACCTGTAACTTCAACAGTGCCTTTTCCCTTTAATACGAGAACTTCAAGAGGCATAAGCACTCCGCCTACAGAAGTCCATGCAAGACCGTTTACAACTCCTACCTGATTTTCTTTTGAACGCAAATCAGAAAGATATTTATAAGCTCCAAGAAAATCAGTGAGATTTTCTTCCTGTATATTTACCCTCTTAGCTTCTCCACAGGCAATAATCTTTGCTGACTTACGACAAAGAGAAGATATATATCTTTCAAGATTTCTTACTCCTGCTTCTTTAGTATAATGAGCTATAACACCGTGAATAGCACTATCCTGAAATTTAATCTGTGTTGCTTTAAGACCATTTTCTTTAATCTGCTTAGGAATAAGATGCTCTTTTGCAATATGGAATTTTTCTTCTGCCGTATAGCTTGTAAGTTCTATAACTTCCATTCTGTCAAGAAGTGGCTGAGGTATAGTTGATGTTGTATTTGCTGTAGTTATAAATACAGTTTTGCTTAAATCAAAAGGAACTTCAACATAATGGTCACAAAATGCAGTATTCTGCTCACCGTCAAGAACTTCAAGCATTGCAGCGGCAGGGTCTCCTTTAATGTTACTGCTCATCTTGTCTATTTCATCAAATAGTATAAGAGGATTTGCTGTTCCCGCCTGAATAAGTGCATTTACAATTCTTCCCGGCATTGCTCCTACATAAGTTTTTCTGTGACCTCTTATTTCAGATTCATCATTTACACCGCCAAGAGAAACTCTTGCATATTTTCTTCCCATAGATTTCGCTATTGACTTGGCAATAGATGTCTTTCCTATTCCCGGAGGACCTACAAGACATATAATCTGTCCTTTTATATCAGGCTTTAAAGTATGTACAGCGAGATATTCCAGTATACGCTCTTTTACTTTTTTAAGCCCATAGTGTTCTTTATTGAGGATATTTTCTGATTTTGTCATTGATATTTTTGATTTTGAATACTTTCCCCAAGGAAGTTCAAGACAGGTATCAAGATAATTTTTTATAACAAAAGATTCCTGTGATGCAGAATTTATTTTACATAATTTTTCTGCTTCCTTCAAAAGCTTATTACGATTTTTTTCATCAATACCTTCCAATTGCATAATCTTGCCAACATATTCAAGAACATCGTCCATTTCATCTTCGCCCAGCTGTTCCTGAATTACTCTAAGCTGTTCACGCAGGAAATATTCTTTTTGATTTTTATCAATATTTTCCTTTGTCTGTTCATTTATCTCATTTTCTAGTTCAAGAACTTCATTTTCTACTAGAATTGCTCCAATAAGAGCAAGTATTTTATCACTAAGGGAATCTTTTTCAAGAATAACCTGTTTGTCTTTATAGTCAAGATTGCAGTTAAATAAAATCTCTTCAAAAAGTTTTGTCGGAGATTCTTCACACAATATAGATGTGAGCAGTTCCTTCGGCATTTTTGGGAAATATGAACTATATCTCTCATATGCGCCTTTAAGAGAACGTATCATAGCTTCCTTTTCAATGTCATCAGTTTTTTCTCTTGAATAAAGAGGGAGTTTTCTTACTCTAGTTCTTATGCATTGGTCATCGTCAATAAATTCCTTGATTTTTGCACGATAAAGACCTTCAACAAGCACTTTCATTATATTACTTTCAGGCATTTTAAGAACTTGTCTTATTTCTGCAACGACACCTATTTCATAAAGCTCATCTGTAGAAGGGTCATCAACAGAAATATCTTTTTGAGTTACCAGAAAAATTTTGCTTCCGGATTTCAGAGCTTTTTCCACAGCTACTGAGGATTTCGGTCTTGCAACATCAAAATGCATAACCATTTTTGGAAAAGCTACCATACCACGCATAGCAATGGTATAAAAAGTGTTTTTTAAATCATTGTCATTATTTTTTTCTTCAATAATTTCCTTTGCCATTCGTACACCATTCAATCTCTGCGAAAAATTTCTAAATTAATATATTGCCTTCGCAGACTGCAATATATTAAAAAGCTTTATATCATATTATACAATAACTTTTTTTTAAATGAAAGAGGAAATAAGTTCTTTTTGAAAAAATCAATTTAAAAGTTTCTGAACATTTTATTTGTGACTTCATATTTTTTACATTATAAAATATTTTTTTAAAAAATACAATGATTT
>CAMWNQ010000220.1 GCA_947175655.1 uncultured Clostridia bacterium
GCCTCCTAAGTTATTAAAACCGCCATCGTCCCATGTATTTTTTGAGTAATATGAAGCTGCATTGTTGTCAACAGCTCCCCATGCAGTATTGTCTGAATCTGCATCAAGTTCACTGTCTATCATTGAACCGCCGTTTCTTGTAACAGAAACAATATGTGCACTTCCGGGTGTTCCGGTTTCATCACGGTTAATCACATTGTATTTTGGTACTTCGGCAGCATTTAAATCAGTTGTTTTTGCTGAGCAGTGAATTGATGCAGGACTTTCGCCGAGTTCATTAACACCAGTAACGTAAATTTCATATTCTGTAAGTGACTGTAATTCATTTATAGTGCATTTATTTCCTGTAATACCGGAAATTTTTGTATATTCCTCATCACTGTTTCTTACTTTATAGAAAACATTGTATGACTGGGTATCGTCCATATTTGCCCATGTGACGTTTATTCCTTTATAAATTCCTGAAGCTTTTACATTGTCAGGTTTGTCAGGACGTTTACTTGGTTTCGGAGTAACATCAACAGAATCACAGTAACCACTTTTCCATGTACCATTGATTGACTGTACACTTACTTTATAAGTTGTATAGTTTTTAACATCGTCTCCTTTGAAACTTGAAATTGTAATTGAATTTGCTTGTGTGATAATCGCTTCAACAGAATCACCCTGCTGTATTTTGACTTCATAACCTGTTACATTCATACAAGGCTTCCAATTCAAAACAAATTTTTCACTGCCTGCATTTGCGGTCAAATCTTCTGGCATATCCATTTCAGGTTGTGGAATACGACTTTCCATTCCGTTAACAAATTCGACTTTACTGATTTCAGCAAGATTATTGTTTTTCTGCATTGCTGTGATAGTAAGAGTAACTTTCTTGACTGCTATCTGATTTCCCAGATGAACCTGAATACTGCCGTTTTCATCAATCTCAGCATATACATCGCTTTCTTTAAGCAGATAGCTAACTTCAGATTTTACCGGAACAGTAACTTTATAATCTTTACCATTTTCGGTGTATGCAACTTCGACAAATGCTTCAGAAACAGGATTATCACTTCCTGTTTCAAAAGAGATACCATCAACAATAGATGCACTATCAGATTTCATAAAGTCAAATTCCAAAGATACAGGATTTGATTCAGAGATTTCACCATCATTAGACGGTGTCAGGGTTACTGTATCCTCACCGTTCAGCATTTTTTCCACGTCACCTTCTGCGTGTGTACCTTCAGAAACATTAGTACTGATAATTGATGGTGAAACAAATTCTTCAATAGCAGCTGTAGTGTCCTTGTCTTCATTTTCATTATAGTTTTTTGTGAAAAACGTTAAATCTATCAAATCTGTTTTACCATCATTATTCAAATCAGTTACACAATCATCTGATACATTTTGACCGTCAATAGCATCTATAAGAATATTTTTATCATCATCATCTACATCTCCGTCTCCGTCCACGTCTCCAATCAAAAGAACTCCGGGATGAAGACCTCCTTCTGAATAATTAAGACCTTCACAGAAACCTGCTGTAAGTTTTACCAGATAACCTTTTTGTGATACATTTATATTTTGAATATATGTAACAAAACCTGGTGCATTAACTATAAGAGTATATTCTCCGTCTTCAAGATTATCAAAACTTGTTTTGTTTTCTGAAAGATTTTCCAAAACAACAGTGTTGCTTTGATTATATCCCTGATTATTTGCTAATGTTACTGTAAAATTGATGTTATTATCAAGAAATAATGCTGTACCGATAGCAACATCAATTTTACCGGCATTAGATACAAAATTAATATCTGTTTCTGGTGTTTCTTCATCGACGTTGCTGTTTTCAACGGGTGTTTCTGGGGTATCAGTTGAATTTTCCTGTGATTCAATACCGATATTAGAAAAGGAAGCTTCAGTGCTGACAGCATCTGAAAAACTGAATACCATAGATAACGCCATTAAGAAAGCCACTTTTTTCTTCAATTCACGTTTCCTAATTATATTTTTCATAATGTATTAGTCCTTTCTGATTTCTATATTATTAAGAACTTTTATAACTACATATTTTTGATTCAAATAAAAAACAACTATCATCTTCAAAAAGATGCAGTTGCTCGCAAAAAATAACCACATTAGTGATTATTCGCAACTGGCTATCATACCGTTTCCGGGTTAGACCCTTAAAGCTTTGCGTCCTTATTTTTCAATAAGTTTGCTAAATATTATTTTGTTTTTGATATATCTGAACTGCATAATAAACAATTTCTTTAAATATCTACAGTTATATTATAACTTTTTTTTAATTATGTCAATACATTTTTTGTCTTTTCTACGTTTTGTACATTATCATCTTTTTTATACTTATAATTTTATGCACAATATTCAAAACAAAATAGAAATTTTTACTTGACTTTTTATTATCGGAGGTGATATAATAAAAATAGGAAAGTTATAAATTAATGCTTATGAAAGGATTGTTTATCAATAGTGATGATGCGAGATAAATACTTGGTGCAGTTTTAAAATCTGATAACAGATTGCATTAAGTAAAAACAAATAAGAAATGTTGATATTTAACTGCTCCTTTATAAGATAATATATTATAAAATAATATCAATACAGGAG
>CAMWNQ010000221.1 GCA_947175655.1 uncultured Clostridia bacterium
ATTTAACAGATATAGATGATGAAATTTGTGAAAAGATGCTTGAAAGCATTCTTGAAGTTACAAATTTAAGTTGTCTTGAAAAAAATAATTATACTCTTTTGCCTTTTATATGCTCTGCTGTATCTTTTGGAGGAATATGCGTCATATTACAGATCAGAACTGTTATAAAGAATTCTTTGAGTATGATGCCTTTTATATTTATAAGATTAATATGTGCAGTTTTAAGTGGAATTATATGTCGTATGATAATGCCGTTTATGCTTCAGAATCAGACTTTAAGCACATCGGATATTAATTATAGAGTATATAGCGAGATGTCACCAGTTCCGTCGTATATGCTTTTGATTATGATAATAATGCTTTTATGGAATTTCAGAAATAAAAAGGGGCATCAGAAGTGATGTCCCTATTTTACACATGTAATTATATATCCATCATAGTTGTTTCCGGAAATTTCATATTCTTTATTTTCAGGTATTTTAATTTCTGTTTCAGGTGAAGTGCTTGCAGTATAATAAATATTATATTCTTTATCTCCGGATTTATATACAAGAGGATTTTCATAGGAATATTTTTTTATAAATTCGCTGTATTCTTCAAGACATAAATTTTCTTTCTTCATTATAAGGGCGTGGGGAATACCTACATATCGGAAATGATATGGAGAATATTCAACTTCTGTCTTATCAGTTTTATCTTCTGGATATCTTATAATAAATCCATAGTTACAGCAATTTTCTGAAATCCAGCCTTCAGTATCAAGTCCATCATATTCTATTATATCATCATATGATGATTTAATTGCAATATCAAATGAATATCCGGCTTTTGATTCTGAGTAGTTTGTGCTGTAAAGCAAATTTTCATCAGATATATCAGTAGTATTATAAATTACAATATTATTTTTTTCTGTAGTTAAATTGTAATCAGTCATCATATCATCGAGATGAGTTATAATGTTTTCTGATATAAAAAGTTGGGAGTTGCTTATATAATATTTTTGTTCAAGAGGCGGTTTGAGTTTACAAAGACCCTCATAAAAGACATCAGGGGCATATTGATTATTTATGACCGCAAGTGAACCTTTGCCCAGACTTTCAGAATTTATTAGAGTTATTGTATTTTTTCCTTGATTATTTTCTATATTGACAAGTGAATCGTCAGGAACAGAAGAAGATTCAACTTCTGATATATCTGATTTTTCACGGCTTGTATCTTTACAGTATCCTATAATTTCAATATAATCAGAAGGTTCTTTTTGTAGTGTAAATTTTCTTAAGCTGTAGGAAAGCATAATAAGAATCATTATAGATATACCTATTATGATAGTTTTACTTGTTCTATTCCAGAGTGGGGATTTTTTATTTTTCATTTTTAATCAGTCCTTAATTACTGTGGCGGAATATATGAAGACCCACCGTATACGTAAACACTATAAGCACTTAATGTATCATAGACTACATACCATCTTGAAATATTATTTGCAAGAACCATAACATATTCTTTTCCATTAATTTCAGCAAAGCTTGCAAGACATTGACCAGCTTCATCAGTATAACCTGTCTTTCCGCCTTTGACGGTTACACCTTCCATTTCATCTCCTGACATACGTTGGAACATAGTGCTTGTAAGAGTAAGTCCCTCAGGGTTGTATTCTGTTGGCTCTATAAAATATTCATAGGTTGTAAGAACCTGACGGCATATATCATTCTGCATAGCATACTGCAATATAATTGCCATATCTTGAACTGTACTATAATGTTCTGGATTGTGAAGTCCGACACAGTTTGTAAAGTGAGTATCTTTAAGACCAAGTTCCTGACATTTCTTATTCATAAGTTCAACGAATGCCGATTCAGAACCAGATATATGATTAGCAAGTGCAATACTTGCATCAGCTCCGGAAGGCAGTATAAGACCATATAATAAATCAGTGATAGTTGGAGTTTCTCCGGCAGCAAAACCTGCTCTTGTAGCGTCCTGTTCTATCATAGGTTCAATCATTTCAGAGGTTATGAGTTCTGTTTCATCAAAGTTTTCTGTATTTTCAACTGCAACAATCAGGGTCATAATTTTTGTCAGAGACGCAGGATACATTCTTGTACTATAATCCTTATATGCTATAATTTCATTATTGCTGGTGTCAATAAGAATAGCATGCTTTGATGTAATTTCCTCATCAGAGAGAATTTTTGAATTCGGAGACAGTACAGGATATTCCATTTTAATATCGGGTTCAGTTGTAACAGTAGTTGTTATAACAGGTTCAGTAGTAATATTCTGGGATTCAGTTGCTATGTAACTTTCATCTGGTATGCTTTCAGAAAAATTATTTACATCATTTGCAGGTACTACTTCGGTTTTATTTTCGTGAGTGCATAATATCCATATGATAAGACCCAAAACCAAGATAGTAAAAAATATATTTTTGGTTTTTAGTCTTCCTCTTTTTTTTCTTCTTTTCTTTTTTCCCATTTTTATCACAAATTATTCCTTTCAAATAAATATGATAATAATATTTTAATATATTTTGAATAAAAAGTCAACCAGCTATAAAAAATAAATTTTATTTAAAAAACTCAAGGGGGCAGTCATAGAC
>CAMWNQ010000222.1 GCA_947175655.1 uncultured Clostridia bacterium
ATGATATATTGCACTTATTTACAGGAAAAATCACTTAAAATATCAACAAAAATCATTAGAATTTGACATATTGATGAATTTTATTAATACAAATCAAAGTTTTTTTGAGAAAATGCCAAAATCAACCGTCATTTTCAACAAACTTATTATCATTTTTTTGTAGGATTTATAGAAGATTAAAAATATCCATAATCTCATTTTTCCCTGCAAGAGATTCCGAAAAAGCAGTAGCACTTCCTGCGGAAATACCATATTTAAAAGCTTTTTCAAAATCATAAGATTCAATATATCCATATATAAATCCTGCAACCATTGAATCACCTGCACCAACAGAATTTTTTAATATTCCCTGAGGTGCTGGACTGCTGAATATTTTTCCATCTTCACATACAAGCACCGCACCTTCTCCGGCGAGTGATACAAGAACATTCAATGCACCCTTTTCCTGAAGTTTTTTTGCATATTCAATAGCATCATTTCTAGTATTTATTTCAGTTTCGAAAATTTCACCGAGTTCAAAATTATTAGGCTTTATTAGAAAAGGATGAAGATTTAAAGATTTCATCAGTAATTCACCAGAAGCATCTATTATTGTTTTTACATTATTTTTTATTGTTTTTTCAGCTATTTGAACATAAATATCAGATGGCAAAGATTTTGGAATACTTCCGGCAAGCACTAAAAAATCACCATTTTTCATATTGTCCAGTTTAGAATAAAGCTCATTGAGACTTTCCGAATCTATATCACAGCCTCTTCCGTTTATTTCAGTTATGGAATTACCATCATTTAATTTTATATTTATTCTTGTAGTGCTTTCAGAAAGATATATAAAATCACTGTTTATATTCATATCTTCAAGCATCTGCATAAACATTTTTCCAGTAAATCCACCACAAAAACCAAGTGCTGTATTTTCAATTCCAAGACTTGTCAATATTGCAGAAACATTTATCCCCTTACCGCCTGCTGTAATATTTTCAAAAGAAGTTCTGTTAACTGTCCCAGTTCTGTAATTTTCAATACCTACAGAATAATCAACAGCCGGATTAAGCGTTACAGTATAAATCACATCAATTTCCTCCTGATTTTGTATCTTTATTTTTATTATGACTACTATTTTTTAATGCATTTGCAGTTTCACGTTTTTTAAGATTTTCACAAACAAGTTTATATAAAGTAGCAACTACTGGCACTCCTAAAAGCATTCCAATAATACCAAACATTGAACCTCCGACTGTTACAGATGCAAGCACCCATATGCTGGGAAGTCCTATTGAAGAACCAACCACCCTCGGATATATAAAATTTCCTTCTATCTGCTGAAGTATTATAAGAAAAATTATAAATATAACAGCCTGCATAGGATTAATTGTCAGTATCATAAAAGCACCCACAACCGCACCAATATAAGCACCTACTATCGGAACAATTGCCGTAACTCCTACAACAGTACCCGTCATAACAGCATATGGAAGTCTTAATATAAGCATACCTATCGTACAAAGTACGCCTAATACTATTGCTTCTGTAAACTGTCCTACAAAAAAACTTTTAAAAGTCTTATTAGTAATATCATAAATATGCTTAATACAATCAGCAGTTTTTTTATTCAAGTAAGCATTTTTAACTCTGACCAGTCCTGATTTTATTCCATCCTTAAATATTAAAATATAAACTGCAAATATTATAGCTATAACTATCTTCGTAATACTTATTGTAAAAGAACCTATAATGCCGGCTACTGAACTTATAATACCTGTTGCACCGCTTGTCAGGAACTTAGCAATATTTTCTGTAACTGCCGACCAGTTTATATTAAGGTCATATATTTTTTTCTGAATATCCGGAAGATTTTCAGAATTTTTTATTGCCCATTGTTTAAGATTATCAACTATTGCCGGCATCTCCTGATACAGAACTTTTCCACTAGCTATCATTTCAGGTATTACAAGCTTCATTATAAAAAATATTACTGTCAGAACAATACATATGGAAAATACAAGACATACAGGTCTTCTGGATTGTGAAAAAAAATCATCTTTATGCTTTGGAAAATAATATCTTTCACAGAAAGAAAGAAATATATTAAATACAAAAGCTATCGCACAGCCCAGAATCAAAGGATATACAGCTGTAAATATAAGAGAAATAAATCCGCCTATATAGTTAAGATTCTTTATCAGAATCATTACTGCCACTGCAATCAGACCAATAAACAGATATTTTTTTATTTCTTTTTTATTCATTACAATACCCCCATTTTCAATTTATAATTTATAATTTATAATGTATAATCTCATTTCAACTAAAATATTTCTGCATAAGACTATCGAAAAAAGTTTTGCTTTATCAAGTTCTTTCTGTATTACACTTTTTGATTTGTCGACTTGTGCGACGAAGGCGGCGAATTGATTCATAGTATCAATATCTGGTATCAGTATATCCAGCTATTTCAGATTGTCCTCGGTCTATAATTATATATTTACTATTTTCGTGGTATTCATCAGTTTTTATTTTCGCACCATATTTAGTGCTATCAATAAATACTTCATCAAAAAACTTCATATAAACCAACTGCAAACCT
>CAMWNQ010000223.1 GCA_947175655.1 uncultured Clostridia bacterium
ATACAGATATTCTTCTGAATATAAAATCGGTATGACTGTGGTATCGATTACAAGTGCTGTTACAAGTGCAAAAAAGGCTTATAAAGATGTTTATAAATTCACTTGATGAGGTTGAATGATTAGATATGATGTTTGAAAAAATGAAATCATTAATTCCTAAAAAATTCTGTCAGAAGTTTAGAAAGGATTCTGAATTTATACTTGTAATAAATTATGCCAATAAAATGATATATCTGAATTTCACTGCCGGCGATATATTTATATTATGTGATGGCGGTATTACAGCTTATTCCACCGACTAAAGCTACTGCCAGTGCTATAAGTAAAATAATTCCGAAAAAATAGCCAAGATATTTTTTACATATCAGGGAGTTCATTTTTTTAAAACCATTTAAGAATGTGACATATTGCAAGAATCAGAAAAAATATACTTGCAATTGTTCCGGCAAAGCATAAGACATCATTAACTTTTCCATCAGCAGGACACAATCTAAAACATATGCCTTTTTTTATTGGATAAAACAGTTTTACTCTTTTTTTATTGAATAAGTCTATGAATATGTGAGAAAGCATTGATATAAAGAAATATGGTGCAAGCAATGGATACATAAAATAAACTATTGCTGTCAGGATTGCAAGAGCCGGAATAGAATGCATAAAAGAACGGTGAGGCTGATATTTTCCAAAAGTACACACGGCTATGAACGAAAAGAATCCCAGAATAAATCTGAACCAACCACTCTCACGATTGAAATTTTTGGTGATTCCCAAATCAAATATAAATTCAGCGAACATCAATGCAAACAGAAGAACAACCGAAATTATTGTTATGCGATTTAAATCTTTTCTGGATTCAGATGATTTAACATCAACATCGCTTACAACAGAACCAATTGAAGATACTATTATACATAATCCAAGTTCCTTTAAGTCCGCAGGATATGTTATGCAGAGAGCCGTCGCAGTACCGACAGCAAGATGAGTTTTTCCAGTCAAAATAAAAATCCTCCTAAAAATAAATATGATATATTATAACATAATCTGACATTTTTTTCAAGAGGAATTTTTTCGTCTTTAAATAAATCCAAGATGTTCCAGAAGAATTTTTGTACCTATCAGGAATAATATAATTCCACCAGCAAATTCTGCCTTTGACTTGTATTTAGAGCCAAAAATATTACCAATTTTACATCCTGTCATAGAAAGTATGAAAGTGACTATACCAATAAACAAAACGGCAGAAAATATATTTACATTCGGAAGAAGTCCGAAAGTTATTCCAACTGCAAGGGCATCAATGCTTGTAGCGATTGCCAGCGGAAACATATCTTTAAATTTTAAGGAATTATCTGATATATTTTCACTTTTTGAGAATGATTCCCTTATCATATTTCCACCAATAAAAGCAAGTAAAATAAATACTGCCCAGTGGTCAAATGATGTTATATATTTTTCAAATGCAGACCCGAGAAAATAACCTGCTAATGGCATAACAGCCTGAAAACTTCCGAACCATATCCCAATAACAACAGTCTTTTTTATGGAAACTTTATCGATTGCAAGTCCTTTGCATACTGATATTGCAAAAGCGTCCATTGAAAGCCCTAAAGCTATCATAAAAAGTTCAAGGATATTCATTAAAAGACCTCCATATTTTAAATTCTTTATTTAATTAAGAATATGAGACCTTAATAAGATTTATGTTAAATTGTGTATTTACTTTTCAAAAACGCTTGAAAAAACTGCATTATTTTTTTCATTAAATGAAGCAAAAATTATATTCTTAAAAAGCTTTGCATATTGTTTATCAATAAGAAGTATTCTAAAAATTTCAGCAATATCAGTAACTGAATTTCTGAAAACTCCACAGCCCCAAGCACCAAGAATTATATTATCGTTTTGATTTTCCAAGGCAATACATAGAATTTTTTCTGCTCTTTTAAGCATACATTTAAAAATTTCTTTAGATGTATACTCTCTGTTTGCGAGATTTCTGTTTACAGCCGGAGCCGTAATAATACTTGTATTAATGATATTTTCAATCAGATTGTAGTTTTTGTCACGTATTATTGAAACATAAGGAGAATAAAGCATAAAATCTGAATACAAAAGATTATAATTTTGGAGATTATATTTATACATTTCAAAACCATCTTTAGTTTCTAATGAACCATAAAGCGTTGAACGGTAACACAAATCTTCTTCTTGAGCCTTTGCACCGGTTAAAAAACCACCGCCTGATTTTTTGGCAGATGCAAAATTTAAAACGCAAGTTTTTTCTGATGGGTCGCACAGGTTCAATGCTTCAAAGGAATCTACAGGTTCGATTATTATTTTTCCGTAATCACCTGAAATGTTTTTCAGAAAATTCTGATATTTGTATTCTACGGGATACGTTTTTACTTGTCTGATTTTTCCGACATCTAAAAATATTTCTTTACCTGAAATGTTAAATTTTCCGTTTTTTATTATGTCAATATTTTCTTTTGCGATTTGAACGAGTTTATTTCTATTCATTTTTTTACATCCTTTCTAATTTTAAGGTTTAAAAGCTAAAAGGCATTATAATGCACTGTAGAGA
>CAMWNQ010000224.1 GCA_947175655.1 uncultured Clostridia bacterium
TTTTAATGTTACGGCGACCACCGATATCTACACTTCTAGCTTCGTCGGCAGCGTCTGTTGTGTATAAGAGACAGTGATTATACTTGATGAACTCAGAGTTGAAATGGTTGGATACAGAGATGAAATGAAAGAACTTGCTGATGTTCTTAATATCGAAAACTCTAAAAAAGAATATGACGAAATTCAGATTGAAATTGCTAAAGAGGGTTTCTGGGATGACCTCGAAAATTCTCAGAAAGTTTTACAGCGTTCAAAGAATCTTGAAAATAAAATTGCAAAATTCAAAAGTCTTAATAATCGTCTTGAAGATACTATAACTCTTATTGAAATGTCCATTGAAGAAGACGATGATAGTTCCATTGATGAAATAAAATCAGAAATTTCAGCTTTTAAGAAAATTCTTGAAGATGAAAAGCTTTCTACTCTTCTTACTGGAGAATATGACCGTATGAATGCTATTCTTACTTTTCATGCAGGTGCAGGCGGTACAGAGGCTCAGGACTGGGCAGAAATGCTTTATAGAATGTATAACCGCTGGGCTGAACGTCATAATTTTAAAGTTACTCTTCTTAACTATCTTGACGGAGATGATGCCGGAATGAAATCAGCATCAATACTTGTTGAGGGTGAGAATGCATATGGTTATATGAAATCAGAAGCAGGTGTACACAGACTTGTAAGAATTTCTCCTTTTGATGCTTCAGGAAGACGACATACATCCTTTGCTGCACTTGAGGTAATGCCTGAAATCGATGATTCTATTGAAGTAGAAATCAGACCAGAAGATATTCAGACTGATGCTTTCCGTGCCAGCGGTGCAGGTGGTCAGCATATCAATAAAACTTCTTCTGCTATACGTATTACACATATCCCGACCGGTATTGTTGTTTCCTGTCAGACTCAGAGAAGCCAGCACCAGAACAGAGATTATGCTATGAAAATGCTTCGTTCAAAACTTGTTGAAATAAAGGAAAGAGAACATCTTGAAAAGATTTCTGATATTAAAGGTATACAGCGTGAAATCGCATGGGGTTCACAGATTCGTTCATATGTGTTTATGCCTTATACTCTTGCAAAAGACCATAGAACAGGTTTTGAAAACGGTAATATAAATGCTGTTATGGACGGTGATTTGGATGGCTTTATCAATGCTTATCTTAAATCACTTTCACATGGAACACTTAATAAGTAATAAAAAATAAGGGCGGATATTATTAAATCCGCCTTTTTTTATTTTTAATTTTTCTGCTCATCAAGATAAAGCTGTACTCTCTGATTGATAATATCTCCGCATTCTTCTGCACTGTATAAGTTGTTGTCAAGATATGCTTTGGTTTCTTCCGTAAAAATATCTTTTATTGTAGTATCATAAGTAGTTTCGTGATTTACTTTCTGAATATAATCAGATATAGTTGTTTTTTCTTCTTCACTTAATTTTGCTTTTTCTGATTCTTTTTCATAGAAAACATCAAATTCACTTTCCAAGGATATTTCAAATCCGCTTTTTGTAACAGGGAAGTATATCGGAGTTACTGTATTTACAAATTCATCAGAAAGAGCATATTTTAAAAATTCAAATGCACCCTGCTTTACATCTTCAGATGATGAATTTATTATTGATACAGACCTGTCAAGACTTATTTTTGCATTTTCCGGAGGAGTCATTACTATATCAGTATCCTTGAAGTTGTGATTTTTTATGTGATATATATCTCTGGTATTTCCTAATGTTGCATATAATATATGTGCTTTTCCATTAACATATATTGTATCATCAGCAGTAAAATCATAGTCAGTATTTTGTAGCTGTTTATAAAATTCAAGTGCATCAGCAAATTCAGGAGAATCAAAACTGGATTTGAAACTTTTTAAATCGATAAAATCTGTGATAATACTTTCTTTTGTCCTATATACTGCTGCTTTCATATCGGTTGAAAATACAACATCATTATCAAGATTTTCAAAAACATTCTGCATTTTTTTATAGTTATATATTTCCGTATGGTCTGTTCCGTATTCTTCTTTACATATTCCGCAAAGCACGTTAAATCCAAGCGGAAGTCTATAAATATTTCCGTTATTTTCTGTACATACATCAATAATATTTGGAAGTATTTCCATATTGTTTTCACTTATATAATCGGAAATATCCATAAATACATCTTTTGAAGAAAGAGTATAATAAAATGAAGAGTCATCACAGATTATGATATCTGGTGCTTTTCCTGATACGAGGTCTATTTTTATATTGTTCTGCATATCAGTAACTGTAGAATCACCATCATGGTAATCTTTAGTGATTATTTCATACTGACTGTTGGATTTATTGAAGCTGTTGATAATATTTATCAAATCGCCGTTGAATTCTATACTTCCTATTGTTATTTGAATTTTATTGTTTTCTGATGATTCTGAAATATCTTGATTGTTTTCATCTGATTTAACTGATTCGACTGATTCAGAATTTTTGACAGTTGTTTCACTACAGCCAAATAATGTTACTGATAATAATACAGCAAGACTTAAAATTTTTCTTTTTGATTTCATAATATTTTTCTCCTTTAAGTATGTTTTATAT
>CAMWNQ010000225.1 GCA_947175655.1 uncultured Clostridia bacterium
TTGTTGTAATTACTGGTTCTGCTGTTGTTGCTACAATTGAAGCTGTTGTAGCTACTGGTTTTTCTGTTGTTGCTACAGTTGTAGTTACTGGTTCTACTGTTGTTGTTGCAACAGTTGTAGTTGTTGTAGAAGTAATAATTGAAGTAGTAGGCTCTGCTGTCATAGTTGTAGTAGTTGATGTAATAGGTTCTATTGTTGTGATTTCAGTAGTTGTAGTAGTCACTGGCTCTTCTGTTGTAGTTGCTATAGTTGTAGTCGTTGTAGTTGTAGTAGATTCTGTTGTTGTAGTAGTTGTTGTGGTTGTTGCAATTTCAACATCAAAATCACTATCTGCCAATGTATTACGATAAACATATTTCAAGGAATCTTTCACAACATCAACTTTAACATCAATGCTGTTTCCGGCAGTATCCTTAGCGGATACTGCTCCTATGTCAAGCAAATCTGAACCATTGAAAATTGGTTGTGAATCAGCAATATAAATATTCAGATAATTTGAATCTGCATCATAACGATATCTGGAAACTTTTACGCTGTTCTCTGGATTAAATTTAAAAGAAATGTCAGCACCTGCATCAGCTTCGACTTTCAAATTTAACTGAAATGCAGTAACTTCGTTTTTTGCATCATAGTCAGATATTAATGTTATATTGCCTGATTCATCTATTTTAATATTATTATCTGTAGTTTTTGTTGTTTCAACTGCTACTGTATTAATTGACAGTAAAGTACTTAATGCCAAAGCAGTCACCGCATATTTTATAAATTGCTTTTTCATATTTTTACTCCTTTATTACATTATGTCTACCTACTTTCCTAAAGTAATCTCAGGAAGTGTAGCTGGTAATTCTGCAAACAGCGAGTCACTAACCATACGCTGTCCTTCATTTGTAAGAGCATTGTTTACTTTGTACATTTCAACACGCACTTTTTCAGGAATTGTTATTTTTTCAAGCTTACCAGGTTCAATCCAGTAAATCCATGTACCGTCTGATACATTTGCAATATTACTGTTGTCAGGTACATCTGCCATAATAATCTGATGAGCTGTTAATTTCTTTTCTTCATCAATACCGCCTACGATATTTCCGTCACCATCATATAAAAGAACTACATTATAAGCAGGATTTCCTTTATATGAACCAGTAAATACGAGAGAGTCTTTTGGAATAAAATTATCTTCATTGTCGCCATACTTGAAATCTTCACTAAGATAACCGATAACTGCTGATACTTCTTCACCAACTTTACGGAAATCAACGTCATCACCTGTTACTCCAAGAACATCAAGTTCTGCAATTGAAACAGTTTCTCCACTTTGATTGAGAAGTACAAGTTTTACTGCTGAAGCATCATATGTGCTTACATACTCATTCTTATCATTTGCGAAATAAACGGTTCCACTACCATTGAATGTTCCCTCTGCTGCAAGAACCCATTCATTTTCTTCCATAACATAAATTTCATAGTCTCCAATAGGTTTTTCATTTCCAGCAGTATATTTCAATCCTGTAGCTTCCAGTATCTGATTGAAATTAATAATTATTTCAGCTTTGTCACTGTTTACCTGAGGAGCATAGACTGTTTTAGCGTTATCATCAATAGCCTGTTTTGAAGGGTCAATTTTTATCTCTTTACAAGGTGCTTCTTTTTGTGCATGCTCATCAACAATTTTGTTTGCTGTAAGACCGCTAGCACTGATGCTCCAGTTAGTTTTATCCATACTTCCATCGTGTTTAATCTTTACCATTTTTGTAGTGAAAGATGCTGAACGATTAAGATATTTATCAATAAGTGTAACTTTATAGAATACAGTACGATTATTCATTGTTGAGATTGTATCTGTAAATTCAGAATCTGTTGCAAATCCAACAACGGCTTCTTCAACGTCTCCGTTTGATGTAGTGCAACGAACTACTTCATAGCCTAATATATCATTCTCTGGAATATCAACAGAAGTGAATTTTAAATCTACTTTATTTGCTTCTGAACCAATATTTACTGATACATCTTTTATTGCAGAAACCTCACATTCAGTACCTAAAACGCTTTCTCCGCCTTTAAGTGAATACATACGTGAATCATCACTTACATAGAATATAGCACGAGTTTCTTTTTCAAACTGTTCTGCGTATTCAATTGTTGTTGTATCAGGTTCTTTTCCCCAGCGTTCAAAGAATTCCAGAATATTTTTATTTGCTGCTGCACATGCAAGACGCATAAGATTCTGGTCACTATTGCTGCCAAGAGTAAGTGTTATGTTATCCGGCTTAGGAGCGTCTCCTGGATTTCTTGAATATGTATCCATTCTTGCATAGAACAGATTATCAAGCTGATCTGTGTAATTTGAGTAAGTCTTGTAATTCAGACCCTTGTCATATGCAAGGTGTAATTGCCAGTACATACCGAGCTGAGTTGCTATATTTGGACAAGAACCTTTTGCTCTTGAAGTTACCTTGCTGTAAATGTTCTTGTAATCAAAACGCATACCTTCATTTTTATCTTGTGCCTGAGCAAGCTGTGCAAAGTAGTTGTTAGTAATTTCTGC
>CAMWNQ010000226.1 GCA_947175655.1 uncultured Clostridia bacterium
ATATGATACTGATGCCTTATCATAGAATGTACTTCCCATAAATTCCATATTACATAAAAAAGTATCAGATTCTATCATAGAATCAGTATATACAGAGTGAAGTATATTAGGTGTTATTATTACAATATCTCCTTTTTTGACATGTATATCCTTATCACCTATTCTATAATTTCCCTCACCTTTTTTCGTCATATTGATTTCAATTTCATTATGCCAGTGAAGTTCTACATATGGCATACCTTCTGGAATACTGCTGTAGTAAAATGAAAATGGTTTAAGCTGTGTGCTATGTATTTTATTTTCTTTCTGTGACATATAATTTTCATCTCCTTTGAATTTATTATTATAGTATCATTTTTTACTACAATAATAATAGATAATTTTATTTTATAATGCTATAATATCATTACCAACAAAAAATGTCAAATAAAAAAATCGGATTTGAAAGGATGTTTTTAAATTGAAAAAGGATTTTATATGGGGTTCAGCAACATCATCATATCAAATAGAAGGTGCATATCTTGAAGATGGAAAAGGTCTTAATATATTTGATACTTTCTGCAAGATTCCTGGTAATATTTTTAACAATGATAACGGCGAAACGGCCTGTGACCACTATCACAGATTCAAAGAAGATGTTCAGATTATGAAGAAAATAGGTCTTAAAGCATACCGTTTTTCAATAAGCTGGGCAAGAATACTTCCAAACGGTACAGGTCAGATAAATCCGCAGGGTATCAGATTCTATAATGAACTTATAGATGAACTTATTAAAAATGATATAGAACCTTTTATAACTCTCTATCATTGGGATATGCCTCTTGCTCTTGATAAACTCGGAGGCTGGAGAAATCCTGATATTGTTCAGTGGTTTGCAAATTATGCAAAAGTTGTTGCAGAAAATTTTTCGGACAGGGTAAAAAATTTCTTTACTATCAATGAACCTCAAGTTATAGTAGGTCTCGGACATCAGGCAGGCATACATGCTCCTGGGCTTAAACTTACTGAACCTGAAATTTTAGAAGTTATACACAATCTTTTAAAAGCTCACGGTGCAGGAGTTATAGCTCTTAGAACCTACGGAAAACAAAAACTTAACATAGGCTTTGCACCATGCGGTTGCATGAACATACCAGAAACAAATTCCGAAGAAGATATTGATGCAGCTAGACGTTCAATGTTTGAATTTGATGAGCCTTCAAAAGTTGCAAATAATATTGCGTGGTACAGTGATGCAGTACTTCTTGGTCATTATCCTGAAAGAGAGTTTAAAATATGTGAACCGTTTATGCCAAAAATTACTGATTCTGATATGAAGCTTATAAGTCAGCCTCTTGATTTTATTGGTCATAATATTTACTGGGGAATGACAATCTCTGGTAAAACAGGAAAGCCTGAAGTTGTAAAATATTCTGAAGGATTCAGAAATGACCCTCACGACTGGCCTGTTACTTATGACTGTATTTACTGGGGTACAAAATTTCTTTATGAAAGATATAAAACTCCTATTATAATCAGTGAAAATGGAAAAGCTTGTATGGATGTTGTTTCTTCGGACGGATTTGTACATGATGATGAAAGAATAAGCTATTTAAAGGGATATTTGAAAGGTCTTAAAAAGGCAGAAGAGGAAGGTATTAGTATAAAAGGATATTTTCTTTGGTCACTGCTTGACAACTTTGAATGGGCTTATGGATACAGTGAACGTTTTGGATTAACTTATGTTGATTATAAAACACAAAAACGTATTCTTAAAGATTCAGCATATTTCTACAGTGATGTTATCAAATCAAACGGCAGTAATTTATAAAAATAATGTTTTAATGCAAAAAATGTCCGGATTAAAATTAAATTTAGTCCGGACTCTATTTTCTTATTTTATTGTTACAACGCTGTCAAAAAGAGCATAGTACTTCATTGGGATATATTTATCAATATGACACTTTCCGAAAAACCATTTTCTATACCAACAGTTTTTTATAATATCTTCAAAAAATGTATGAACTTCAAGCCTTTGGAATACGTCCACATTAAGACAGTCTTTTAAAGATGCCGGCGGTTCATGAGTCACTATATAATCCACAGTCCAAGAATTCTTTTTAAGATTTTCAATAGCTTCAAGGATTTCATTCTGAGTCGGCTGTTCCCTCTCCCACCAGTTAAGGCTATCACATCTGAAATCATAATCTTGACTGTGACCACCACCAAAAGCAAATATTTTCATTCCCTCTATTTCAAATATCTGTCCTCTCATAAGATGATAGATATTTTTCCCGAGCATATGCACTTTTCCACCATTCCATATGATTGGTTCACTGTCTTCTATCAAATCAAAATTTTCGTGACAGCCATCTATAAAAGCTATATTGAATTCTTTTTCCTCAAGTTTTTTTATCAAAGCCTTTTCATCTCTTGAACCTTCCCAGAAAAATCCAAAGTCTCCGCACACAATGAGAGTATCACCCTTTTTCATTTTTTTTATCTTTGGTGCTTTGAATCTTTTAATATCACCGTGCATATCTCCTGTAATATAT
>CAMWNQ010000227.1 GCA_947175655.1 uncultured Clostridia bacterium
TTTCATATTTTTATTATACCATACTTGTCAAGTTTTTGAAAATTGATTTCCGTGTCCCAAAGTCATTCAAGAAAACTGAATACTCATTCTGATTGACTTGCATTATAAAAAATGCTATAATTATTCTTACATAAAATTCTAAGGAGATGTTCTTATGACATTAAAAGACTTGAAAACAGGCGAAAGTGCTGTTATAACTGAAACTGGCGGAGAAGGTTCACTTCGTCAGCATTTCCTTGATATGGGAGTTATTCCGGGTGCTGAAGTTACTCTTGTAAAATATGCACCTATGGGTGACCCTATCGAGTTGAGAATACATGGATATGAACTTACCCTGCGTCTTGCTGATGCAGAAAAAATCCTGATAGAACCAATAGACAAACCAAATGAAGAAGATAATTCAAAAATTTTTTCAAATCACAGACAGGAACATCCAGGCTTCGGAGAAGGCGGAAAATATCACGTTAAAGCTGATGAAAATCCTCTACCAAAAGGTACTATACTTACTTTTGCACTTGCAGGAAATCAGAACTGTGGAAAAACTACATTGTTCAATCAGCTTACTGGCTCAAATCAGCATGTCGGAAATTTCCCCGGAGTCACAGTGGACAGAAAAAGCGGTGCTATCAAAAATCATCCTGAAACACTTGTTACTGACCTTCCCGGAATTTATTCAATATCACCATATACAAATGAAGAAATTGTCACAAGAGAATTTATTTTAAACGAAAAACCCAAAGGCATTATAAACATAGTTGATGCTACAAATATTGAAAGAAATCTTTACCTTACAATGCAGTTAATGGAACTTGATGTTCCTATGGTTCTTGCACTGAATATGATGGATGAAGTAAGGGGCAATGGTGGTTCAATACATATTAACAAGCTTGAAGATATGTTGGGAATTCCAGTTATTCCTATATCAGCATCAAAAAATGAAGGTATTGATGAACTTATAAATCACGCTTTACATGTAGCACAATATCAGGAACGCCCCGGACGTATTGATTTCTGTGGAAAAAATGATAATGGCGGTGCAGTTCACAGATGCCTTCACGGAATTATGGAACTTATTGAAGACCACGCTAAAACTGCTGATATTCCTATAAGATTTGCTTCCAGTAAACTTATTGAAGGTGATGAACTTATTATAAAAGCTCTTAATCTGACTCAGAATGAAAAAGAAATGATTGAACATATTGTCTGTCAAATGGAAGAGGAACGAGGTCTTGACCGTAACGCCTCGATTGCTGATATGAGATTCAATTTTATAAATAAACTTGTAAAAAATACTGTTGTAAAACCTAAAGAAAGCAAGGAACATGAACGAAGCAGAAAAATAGATAAAATTCTGACCGGAAAATATACAGCTATTCCAGCATTTGCATTAATAATGTCATCTGTATTCTTTCTGACTTTTAATGTAATAGGTGCGTGGTTTCAAGGCTTACTTGAAGTAGCTATAGAATATTTAACAGCTACAATAGATTCTGCACTTGAACAATGGAATGTAAATAGTGTTCTTCACTCCCTGATAATAGATGGCATTTTTAATGGCATAGGTAGTGTGCTTTCATTTCTCCCAATTATTGTGACTCTGTTTTTCTTTCTCTCACTGCTGGAAGACAGCGGATATATGGCGAGAATAGCTTTTGTTATGGATAAGCTTCTGAGAAAAATAGGACTATCTGGTCGAAGTATAGTTCCAATGCTTATAGGATTCGGCTGTACAGTTCCGGGAATTATGGCAAGCAGAACTCTGCCTTCAGAACGTGACAGAAAAATGACTATATTATTAACACCTTTTATGAGTTGTACTGCTAAACTTCCTATATATGGATTTTTCACATCATTATTTTTTCCTGAATACAGCGGTCTTATAATGATTGCTTTGTATTTTGGCGGAATTATTGCCGGAATTATCGTTGCTCTTATTTCCAGAAATATTATGTTCAAAGGTGAGGCCGTACCTTTTGTAATGGAACTTCCAAATTACCGAATGCCTGGTATTAAAAACGTCGCAATGCTTTTATGGGATAAAGCCAAAGATTTTTTACAGAGAGCGTTTACAATTATTTTTATTGCATCAATAGTGATATGGTTTCTACAGAATTTTGATACTCATATCAGAATGGTTGATGATTCACAGCAAAGTATACTTGCAGTTATTGCAGGATTTATTTCCCCGATATTTGCTCCTCTTGGATTCGGTGACTGGAGAATTTCAACATCTCTTATTGCAGGATTTATGGCAAAAGAAAGTGTTGTATCAACTTTATCTGTACTTTTTGGAAGCACGTCAAATCTTACTGCTTTGCTTGCTCCAGCAGATGCTATTTCTCTTCTTGTATTTTGTTTACTTTATACTCCTTGTGTGGCTGCAATATCTTCTGTCAAACAGGAACTCGGTTCAAAATGGGCCATCGGAATTGTAATAGAACAATGTACAATTGCTTGGATTTTCGCTTTTATCATAAGAGCTATAAGCATTTTAATAATTTAATCTGAAAATGAGTATAAACTTTGGATAT
>CAMWNQ010000228.1 GCA_947175655.1 uncultured Clostridia bacterium
TATGAAAAGGAAGCTGTTAGAGAGAATATTCATGAAAGTATTAATATCAAGAAAACATATAAATATGGTAAAATAAGTGTTACTATTTTGTATAAAGATTCATATGAAAGCGGGGTCGAAGAATGAAAAGAATAGCTGTATGTCCCGGAAGTTTTGACCCTATAACTCTTGGGCATCTTGATATTATTACAAGAGCCTCCAAACTTTTTGATGAAGTTATAGTTCTTATTTCCAAAAATGCAGGAAAAGCTCAGGCAAGTTTTACTCCTGCTGAAAGAATGTATCTTATCGAAAAGGCTACAGAAGGTATGGAAAATGTTGTTATTGATATACTGGATGGACTTCTTGCAGATTATGTCAGAAATATTAATGCGATTGCTATTGTAAAAGGATTGCGTGCTGTAAGCGATTTTGAATATGAATTCCAGATGGCTCTTGCAAATAAAAAGCTTTATGATGGTGCAGAAACGGTTTTTTTGACAACTAAATCTGAAAATATGTATCTTAGTTCCAGCATAGTAAAACAAATTGCATATTTTGGCGGAGATATAAGTCACTTTGTCCCTGAATGTGTGTTGGAAGATATAAAAAAACGATTGGTAAAGGAGAATAAAAATTATGAATATTGAAGAAATACTTGAAGAAATCGATGAATTTATCGATAACTCCAAATCTGTCCCCTTTGCGACACATAAGAAGATTGTCGATAGTGACAGATTGAGAGAGCTTATAAGTGATGTAAGAATGAATCTTCCGAAGGAGCTTAAAGAAGCTCAGAAAATTGAACTTGAAGCTCAGAAAATTCTTGATGAAGCTAAGAAAAATGCTGAAATCATAATCCAGAAGGCAGAGGAAAGAGCTTCTAAAATCGTTGCAAAGGAAGCTATTGTTACAGAGGCAAGAAAAAAAGCTGTTGATATGATTACCAAAGCTCAGCAGACTTCTCAGAATATTCAGAAAACAGCTATGGTTTCCATTACTAAGATGCTTGATGAAACTGAAGCCAGCTATAACAGAAATTTACAATCCATCAGAGCTGTAAAAGCTAAGTTTTCAGAGACAAAAAATTAATAAAATGAAGTGTTAATGAATAATTAACAGATTATTCATAAAATATACATATTTCAGTGTTATCATGTTTATTATGAATTTTGAATATAACGCAAAGAGGCGTGACTTGTTTTATTACAGGTTACGTCTATCTTTATTTATCAGGAGGTTTTTTTATGGATAAAATTGATGCTATGCTTATTAATCTTTTACAGACAAACGCCAGAACTCCTTTAAAAGTTCTTGCATCACAAGTTTTTCTTTCTGCTCCGGCAGTTTCGTCAAGAATTGATAAGCTCGAAAAACAGGGAATTATTGCCGGATATAACACTGTTGTAGACAGACAGAAACTTGGATATCATATAACAGCTTTTATCAGTCTTGAAATTAAAGCAAGTCAGAAAGATGAATTTTATCCTTTTATAAGTCAATGTCCGAATGTTATTGAGTGCAACTGTGTTACAGGAAGTTATTCGATGCTTATAAAAGTTGCATTTCCAAGTACTCAGGAACTTGATACTTTTATAGGAAAACTACAACACTATGGAAATACATCAACTCAGATAGTATTTTCAACACCTGTTTCACATCGTGAGATAAGAGTTGAATAGAAAAATAAAAGTGATGAATCAAATAAAAGATTCATCACTTTTTTGCTTAGTATTGGATTAAATATTAAAATTCAGGATTTTGACCTGTAGAACTCATTGCATAATAGCTGAGTATGCTTGAAGCGTCAGAAGCATCTATAACACCATCTTGGTTTACGTCACAAGCTATAGACTGTTTTTCAGTAAATTCTATAACTACACCGCTTGAACTCTGTGTATATAATGAAAGAACGAAACTTGCATCAGAAGCATCTATAATGCCATCATCATTTGCATCACCAAGCATAATATCATTATTATTATTATTATTATTATTATTATCAAATTCGCTGAGGCTAAGTTCCTGCGGATTAGAACAGAAAAGCTGTGCCCAGTAATAATAACCGTCTTTTTCATAAAGACCTGCACCGAAAAATTCATAATCAACATTAAACATATTAGCACAGTGTGCTTTTGAATCAAGCCAAGAACCCATAACTGCAATAACAGATTTTTTATAGTGATAAGCTATATTTTCGCCGGAATAATCTTTTGATATGTTGAATTCATTGAAAATTGTTGATGAAGCAGTTCCATCAGGTCTTATATGACCAAAATTCTGAGATATTTCTCTTGCACGTATTTCAGCAGCCTGACACATTTTTTCACTGAGCTGAAGAGGCTGTAAACCTTCGTCTTCACGATATCTGTTTATGAGTGTAAGCATTTCTTCATAAAGAGTTTCATATTCTGATGAATATGCATAAGCATTAGTATCCTGTACAGTAAATATGCAGATAGAAACAATCATAAAACTTATAAGAATCGCAAAAGATTTTTTTAAAATATTTATAACATTGTTCATCATAATAAGC
>CAMWNQ010000229.1 GCA_947175655.1 uncultured Clostridia bacterium
GCGCCACCTTGCCAAGGTGGAGGTAGCGAGTTCGAGCCTCGTAATCCGCTCCATAGTTGGGGAAATATCCTTGACAGTTCTTAATCCCGAAACAGTCAGTTTCGGGATTTTTTCTTTTTTGCTTGACAAATAAATAATATCTGTCTATAATTATATCTGTAAATTTATTTTTTTAAGGAGACTTTTTTATGAGTATTGATGAAGGTCGGCTGACGTTCTGTATAGTTGCATTGATAATTTTTGTCCTTGTAAGAGCTTTTTATACGGCTTGTGAATATGCGATAGTTGAAGTTAATGATAACAAAGTCAAATCTCTTGCAGAACGTGACGAAAAATATATGAAACTTTTAAACATTATTTCAAAACCTCAGAAAACGTTATCAGCTTTTTCTGCACATCGTGCAGTCTCATCTATAGTGATTTCTTTCCTTGATATTATGAGCTTTGATATGCTTCTTGAAAACAGATTGCAGAATTATTTCAATCCTTTTTTATCATCACTGCTTTCATTGTTTGTACTTCTGATAGGACTTAGCATTATACTTGTAGTTTTTACTGATATTCTTCCTAAAAAGCTTGTGGAACGTTATGTTGATAAGTTTGCACTGATATGTCTGAAACCAGTGACATTCCTTAGAGTGTTTTATTCTCCTTTCTATTGCATTACTTCAGGCATTTCTTGGGTTATATGTAAATTATTCGGATTCTCTGCAAATACCGTACAGGATACTGTAACTGAAGAAGAAATTCTTATGATGGTTGAAGCAGGCAATGAAACTGGTCTTATTGAAGAAAGCCAGCGTGAAATGATAAATAACATATTTGAATTTGATGATTCTGTTGTATCTGATGTTATGACTCACAGAAAAGATTTATCTGCTATTGATGCTGACAGTAAAATCGGTGATGCGGTGTATCTTGCAATAAATGAGGGATTTTCTAGAATACCGGTCTATGAAAAAACAGTTGATAATATCATTGGTATACTCAATGTTAAAGATTTGCTTTGTCTTATTGGTTGTGAGAAACCAGAAGATTTTAATATAAGACATTTTATGAGAAAACCAGAATTTGTTCCTGAAAATGCAAAGTGTAATGATGTTCTTGAAGAAATGACCAGAAAAAAAACTCAGATGATGATTATTTCTGATGAATACGGAGGTACTCTTGGAATCGTTACTATGGAGGATTTGCTTGAAGAAATAGTCGGAAATATTCAGGATGAATATGACAATGAAGAGGCTGAATTTTCTGAAATTGATAATGGAGTTTTTATTATTAATGGAAATGCTGACCCCGAAGATATTTTCCCTAAGCTTGGAATAGAAATACCTGATGATAATGAATATGATACAATGAGTGCATTTTTTGTAAATCGTTTCGGACGTGTACCAGATACAGACGAAAATGCAGAGTTTAAATATGCAGGTGTTATTTTCAGAGTTCTTCTTGTTGAAGAAAACTGGGTCAGCAAATTAAAAGCTGTTGTTATAGAAAAGGAACAGGAGAATAATTTATGAAAAAGCAGTCAGCTTTGTTTCTGATTTCAATGCTTTGTTTTTCATTAGCCGGCTGTTCTGAATCTGATTATTTGGGTTCAGATTCAGCCGGTCAGATTTTAACTGAAGGTGTTGCATTTTCAGATATAGATGAATATGATATTGAACAGACGCAGGATTATTATAATTTTAGTGATGATGAAAAGAAAGCTTACGGTGCTATATATAATGGAATTGCTGAAAAGGAGGAATATATTAAACTTCCTCATAAAATAAAAGGTGATTCCTATGAAAAAATTTATCTCAATATCGAAAAACAAGAACCAGAATTGTTTTATATTGCAAATGAATTTTATACCTCTGAATATATAAAAACTGCACATATTATATATAAGGATAATTCTGATTTTCTTTACTCTCAGAAAGACGCTCTGAAATCGGAGATTGATAGAATAGTCAGAAATGCTGATGAAAAAGGAGATTTTGAAAAACTTCTTTATTTTCACGATTATATAGCTCAGAACTGTTCTTATATTGAACAGGGTGAAGATGTTGCAACAGCTTATGGCTGTATTATAGGAAAAAAGGCAAATTGTGAGGGATATTCAAAGGCTTTTAAATATTTGTGTGATAATGCGGATATTCCCTGTGTAGTTGTTGTCGGAAAAAGTGATAATGAAAATCACGCTTGGAATCAGGTTCAGATAAATGGTATATGGTATAATATAGATGTTACATGGGACGACTACGATGATGATTTTGAATTAGTTCATTCTTATTTTATGTGTAGTGATGATGATTTTGTAAGGCATACTCCGGATATTGGATTGATGCCAGTTTTTGAATGTCATTCCAAAGAAGAGAACTACTATATAAAAAATGATTTGTTCATCGCTACTCAGGATGATGCAGAAAGAATACTTTTTGAAAATTTAAAAAATGTTTCAAAAGTTATAGAGTTGAAATGTTCAAATGAGTATATTTATAATGAATTTAAAGAAATATATATGAC